>JAZUFN010000016.1:0-12047 GCA_045640725.1 Lachnospiraceae bacterium | reverse complement strand
ATCCGCCATATTAATAAGCTCATGCTCCTGCTCTGGATTGGCCTTTATTGAGCTTGTTAAATATCGAATGTAATAATTATATTTTTTATCATTTTTGCCGGTTACATGTTCCGGAGATTTATAAGGTCTCTGCTGACCTGTTCTAGCAACAATTACAATTATCCACTTTCCATCTACCTCTGTAGGCACAGTAAGAGGAAAATAAGGTGGAGAAATTAAGTTGTTGCATCCAACCATGGACTTCTGAATTTCATCAATTCTTTCCACCGGCACACCTTTAACCGGTCTGACAGCAACACCATTCTTTTCTTCTACGCCTACTAAAATGTAACCGCCGCCATCATTGTTATAATCATTTGCAAAAGCACACACACTTCTATATATATCATCTGGATTCCATCCAGCCTTAAACTCTATGCGATCAGATTCTATTTTTCTTTTGTTTAATAAATCTTCAATATTGACTTCGAGTTCCATACCCTTCACTCCTCTAATCTATCCATTAACAGCTGATTGTAGCGTTATTCATACATCTCTCTGTATGCTAAAACTTCATATTCCATAATATCTGGATAAATTTTTGCATAATGTCGACATATATTCTTAAACAACACAAGAATCGCGTCATCTCCACAAAAATCTAACATCCAATCCAAAGTATGTTCTACTTCATCGGGTGTAGCAATTCTTGAACACAAATCCTCTGCAACCGGTTTATATATATCAAATGCCATCCGATGCAATTCATTGATAGATTTAACAAGATTCTGAATATCATTTTTTGTAAAATAATCCATCTATCTAATCGTCCTCACTTCTGCAGTCATTTAGATGTTTTTCTTTACAGCTTATTTTATTTTCCATTCTAATATAATAGGCTAAAAGCCTTAACACGTAACTAGTCGCATTTCGAGTTCCTCTTTCCCACTCTGTCACGGTTCTATAAGGGATATCAAAATAATCACAAAATTCCCTCCGATTCATGCCAGATTGTTCTCTAAGTCTCTTTATTTCAAGTTGACATTCTGTTTGTTGCTTATCATTCATATTAATTGTACTTTCTCCGTTATTTTATACGCAATGTGTTTATATTATATCATATTCCCGTTCTATACACAATGTGTATGTTTATTTTCTTTATCGCGTTGCCCATTCGCAGAAGCTTTGCTAATCTCTTTGTGAACTGTCGGACCGTTAAGAAAACATGCCAGTGGCATATCGTTAGCCTCGATTTGCGAGCTCGGCAGCAAGCGAGCAAAACCGTCCGTGAGGACGGGATAATCAAAAAAAGACTCCACACATAATGTGTAGAGTCTTGAAATATCCGTATTGGAGTCTTTTTTTGATTATCTCTTACTAAACTGTGGTGCACGTCTTGCAGCCTTGAGACCGTACTTCTTTCTTTCCTTCATACGAGGATCTCTTGTGAGGTTGCCTGCCTTCTTGAGAGCTGGTCTGTACTCAGCGTCTGCCTGAAGCAGAGCTCTGGAGATACCGTGACGAATAGCGCCTGCCTGGCCTGTGTATCCACCGCCATGAACAGAAACGATAACGTCGAACTTCTCAAGTGTATTTGTAAGTACAAGAGGCTGACGAACGATAACCTTAAGGGTCTCAAGTCCGAAGAACTCCTCTACGTCGCGCTTATTTACTGTAATCTTACCTGTACCTGGTACAAGATAAACTCTAGCTACAGAGCTCTTTCTTCTACCTGTGCCATAAAACTTATTTGCTTTAGTTGACTTAGCCAATGTATTTTCCTCCCTTCAACGATTAGAACTTAAGTACTTCTGGCTTCTGAGCTGCATTCTTGTGCTCAGGACCTGCATAAACATGAAGCTTTGTGATCATGCTTCTGCCAAGGGGTCCCTTAGGAAGCATGCCCTTAACTGCCATTGTGATAACAGCTGTAGGATCCTTTTCGAGCATCTCCTTAAGAGTAAGCTCTGTAGTACCACCAGCGTACTTGGAGTGGCTGAAGTAAACCTTCTGGTCCATCTTCTTACCTGTAACCTTAATCTTCTCAGCATTAACAACGATAACGTTATCACCAAGATCAAGATATGGTGTGTAAACGGGCTTATTCTTACCTCTGAGAACCTTAGCGATCTCAGCTGCAAGACGACCCAGTGTCTGTCCCTCTGCATCAACAACGTACCATTTTCTCTCTACGTTTGCAGGAGTTGCGATATAAGTCTTCATTGCGATTCCTCCTAAAATTTAGATTCTTGTTTTGTAAACATATAAACCTTCGGCATTATATAAAAAGAAACGCTGTATGTCAACAGCGTTTCAAATATTTTTTTGCTTTTTTCAATATTTTTTCTTATATTGGTGCGGAAAACCATTTTTGTCAGATGCTTATCCTACGCAAAATTTTAATTGTGCATTTTGTAGAGAATATTTGGACATCTCAAACAATATATAAGGAAACTATTTTGTACCATGATTGACTGAAATAAGGGTATCCACCTCATACTTAACATTTCTGTCAGCGAGCAGGGCCCTAATCATGTAGTCACCATCAGGAAGAGCTCCAATGGAAGCTCCCCATTCATAGACAACCGTACAAACACCATCTTCGTCACAGTTAAGCAAATAGTCTGTAGCTTCACCATGATTATTAAAATACATCTCATACGGCTCAGTATTCAAATCATAGACAACGACGCCGGGACCTGTGTACCATTTGGCGCCTCTTTCGTTATTCACTATGTACTTTAACGTAAGAGTCTCCTCATCAACATCAAATACTGATACTGTTATATCATTTTGCGAAGCAGAACATCTGATTTCATGACACACTACTGCCTGATTGTAATCGCCGTTGGCACCGGTGCTTCCTAATACGACCTCACTGCCATTTTCAGACTTCGTACCGTTATTGTTGGTACCCGGCATTATAGTATATCTGTCATCTCTATTTGTTATAATTTCTTTACTTGGTCTGCCTATAAGCCCATTATTAATATCGTGTACAGTTAAAAAAACACCGGTACTAACAATCGCAAGACAGGCTGCAACACGAGCCGCAACACGCATTCTACGCCTACGGATAGCCTTTTTTGAAGCAATATAAGAAGAAAGGCTTTCATATTCGGTTATGTAATCAACGTCTACTTCATTAAGTGACTCAATAAGCTGCCATTTATCCATATCAGACACTAAAGCCCTCCTTTTCTAAGTATTCTTTCAATTCCTTCCTCATACGGAAAAGAATCATTTTAACCTTCGCTTCAGTAGCATCGCACTTTTCGGCAATGACATCAAGGCTCTCGCCGTAGAAGTATCTTCCCATAAAGACCATTCTCTTTTCCGGCTTCTGTTTTTTAAGAAAGCTGTTAATACACTCACCCAAGCGCTTCCCTTCGAAGGTATCAAAGGGCGAATCATTGCCCGGTAACATATCAGCCAGCTCATCGATACAGACATCATAATTGCCGGCAAAATGGCTCTTGGAATGCAGCGCCCTGAAAGTATCAATAGCCCTGCGTCTGGCAATCTGAGCTACAAAACCGCCTAAATTATGAGGCTGATAGGGTGGAATGATATTCCACAGCTCCAGATACACCGATTCCAGCTGCTCTTCAACATCCTCTTCACGGTCCAGGATGTTGGATATTATTTTTTTAAGATATGAATTGTACTTTTGTCGAGTCTGAGTCAATGCCTCTTCGTTTCGAGAAAAGAACAAACTCACAATCTGTTCGTCTTCCATACTCATAGTCGAAAATCATTCCTAACGGTAACACTATTTCTTCGATTTTCTTTTCTTTGTACCATTTTTATCACTTCTATTATTGTTAATTCCTGTTTTAACTTCTCTTGTATTGCCTGATTCAACAGGATTTACATCAGGTTTTTCCCATCGTCTGTTCCTACGTCTACGAAGATAAATAAACAGTCCTCCCTCTGCCAAAATGCAAACTGCAATGACACATATCACTGCAAGGGTCTTGCCTGCTCTGCCAGAGTTATCCTCCGCAGGTTGCACCGGTATAGGTGTAGCCGTAGGTAAAGCCTCGGTCGGAACAGGTGTATCTTCTACCGGCTCTGCTGTCGGTAAAGGAGATGGGGTCGCAGTAGGAGTATTGGTAGGTATGGGTGTAGCTGACGGTATCAGCTGCATATAATCCATGGACACCCAGCCTTGCAGCTTGGAATCGTCCACAGAAACATATCCCCACCTGGTATTATTATCTCCTATAACAAATACCATCATATCAATCACGGTATTTTTTGTCAGCTTTCCCAAGCTGTTGGAGTTGGTTGTCTGCTTTTCTCGTACTATCAGGCTGTTTGCAGTAACAGTATAGGTCCCGGTCTCCAGGTCGGCAGGTGCATAGGTAGGAGTCGGTGTCGGCGTATACTCTTTTACCAGGGTCAAATATCCCATGGACGACCAACCAGACCCCTCTTGGGTATCTATCATGCCCCAGTGGTGACCGCCTTTATTGTAGGCAAATTCAAAAATTTCCACCTGCATCTCATTGGGCAGCTCGGATATCTTCTTTGAATTTGTATATGTATCTTCACGCAGATAGAGATAAGGCTTTGCATGTACCTGGTAAAGACCTATCGGATAATCTGCAGGAGATGGTGTAGGTGTAGGTGTGGCAGGGCGCTTGGTAGGTGTTGGCTTTGGCAGATTCTGCTGAATCTGGTTGATTTTAATGGTATCAGGCGCTCCTGCATAGAGCTTGTAGTAATTTGTGTATACTGTTATGTAGTTGATCGTATAAAATTTTTTGGCAAATTCATCCCATGTGATTGTTGCAAAATTTCTTATCTGGCATGGTCCAACACTGTTGTTATCAATATATGTTATGGTACCCTTCTCATAATCAATGGCCATAATGGTTACTGAATGTCCACCATATCTGCATCTTACGTGGGTCCCCGGATGAATCTGGCTGGCATGCTCCACAAAAAACCTTCTCATTTCTGCGCCGGACATCGCCCTATCGCCATTACCGTATATCCAAGTAAAGCTACCTGATGATTTATACTGAGTAGTACCAAGTATCGTCATCTGCATATACATGGCATATCCGAAACACTGCACAGCCTGCAGGTCAACAGTACTACCGTTGATCTTTACGTACCTTAAGCAATTACAACTGGAAGGATTATTAACGTGATTCACCTTTTTTCCGTGGCAGGTACATGCTTTACCATTCTTGGTATAATAATCGCCGGGACCATATTGCTTGAGAGCATTATTGATTCTTTTTATAATCTCGGGATCTGTACTGAATATGGAGCCGTAATCATTATCAGCTGCTACTACTATCTCCCCTGCAGTAGATAAATCCGCAAACCCCTCAGGAATATCAAGGGGTGCCAGCTTTATTATATCAGGATTTAATTCTGTATGGCTAATATTCACATGCAGGATATCCAGCAACATCATTACGATAAGCACGCGTATAAGTTTTTTATGAAAATTCTTCATAGCTTATCCTTTACTGTTTTTTTACTGACCATCCAAAGGTACCCAGCTTCTCTCCCAAGCTCATATAGGTGCCGTGAGAGTAAGCAAGAAGGCCTGTGTCATTTAAGTTAAATCTGCCTGTGGAATCCAGATACTTTTCATCAGCTTGTACAGCTGTCACCTTGGCAATAAACATATCATGACTACCGAGATGCTTTACCTCAGTCACCTTACAGGCTATGTTAACAGGTGCTTCATCAATGCCCGGGCATGCTACTGTAGGGCACTGGCATTCGTGCAGCCCCATTTCTTTATATTTATCCACATCTCTTCCGGACTTAACACCGCACCAGTCTGTGGCGCGTGCCAACTCCTCTGTGGTAAGATTGATTACAAATTCGCCTGTCTCTTTAATTATGGCGTGGGAATAACGTTCAGGCCTCACTGAAATGCTGACCATGGCAGGATCTGAACAGATAGTGCCTACCCACGCAAGTGTAATGATATTAGCCTTTTCCCCCGGTCTTTGGCAAGAGACCATTACTGCAGGTAAGGGATAAAGCATATTTCCCGGTTTCATCTGAAATTTCATAATTAACTCCTCTTTGTCCTTAATCAAGCTCTGGGTAATGAATACCTACCAGGGTCAGTCCCTGGGCAGGAGCTGTAGGCCCGGCCATTTCACGGTTCAGGCTGTTAAGCGCCTTTTCTACGGATTCCACATCTCTTTCTCCGGTACCCACTTGAATAAGTGTCCCTGCTATGATGCGAACCATATTATATAAAAATCCATTGCCTCGAAGCCTTATGGTAACCAAATTCCCTTCTCTTATCACTTCAGCTTCGTAGATAGTGCGGATATGATCCGGCACCGTGGCATGTATACTGCAAAAACTGGTAAAATCATGAGTCCCAAGCAGGCATTTGGCCGCTTTGTCCATTTTGTCCGTATCCAGCTTTCGGTATACGAAATGAGTATATTTTCTATTAAAAGGCTGGATAAAATCTGCATTCCAAATCTTGTATTCGTATGTCTTTTCACAGTCCGTTTTTCTAGGGTGAAATCGATCCGGCACTTGTCTGGAACTCTGCACCACTATGTCTTCCGGCAGGCTGTGATTCAAAGCATAACAGATTTTTTCAGCGGGTATTCTGGTCTCAGTGTCAAAAACACATACATTGCCCTGGGCATGTACACCGGAATCGGTACGACTGGCTCCAATGACCTGTATGTCCTCGCCCAAAAGCTTCTGGAGCTCGGTATTTATCACTTCCTCTACGGTAATGGCATTGGGCTGCTGTTGCCATCCGCAGTATCTGGTACCTTCATATGCTATTGTAAGCATTACTCTCTTCAAAAGGCACTTATCTCCTTATATTTGATATGGCAGGTGTAGCAGTGGCACCAGATATGTCAGCACCAGCTTGTCGCTTGTTATCAGAATAGCTATAAAAAGCGCCATGCCTATATAGGTCAAATAATCATTTCTGTGGTACTTTAAAGGCTTCATACGGGTTCTGCCCACATCTCCCCTGTATCCGCGTGCCTCCATGGCCATAGCCAGGTCATTTGCACGTCTGAATGCAGATACAAAAAGCGGTACAAATATGGGTACCAATGCCTTTATTCTTTCGTGCAGCTTGCCCTCTTCAAAATCGGCGCCTCTGGCCTGCTGAGCCTTCATGATCTTATCTGTCTCTTCCATGAGAATCGGTATGAATCTCAGTGCTATAGACATCATCATGGCAATCTCATGCACCGGAACATGGATTTTTTTCATCCATCTAAGTCCAACTTCCATACCATCTGTCAGCTGATTGGGGGTAGTGGTCAGTGTCATAAGCGATGTTCCTATTACCAGCAGAAAAAGTCGCATAGCCATGAAAATAGCAAATCTCAGGCCCTCATAAGTAATAGTGATTTTCTTAAATGAAACCAGCGGTGTTCCACTTGTGAGAAAAAGATTGAAAACAAGGGTAAACGCCAGAATAACCCATATTGCTTTCAGGCCTTTCAGCATATACTTTATAGGTACATGGGAAGTTTTTATGGCCGTAATCATAAAAGCCCCTACAAAAATGTAGCCCACAAAGCTTTTAAATAAAAACATTACCACAACAAAAACCAGTGTTGCCGTAAGCTTAACTCTGGGATCCAATCTGTGCACAAAGGAATCTACGGGATAATATTGTCCAATTGTAATATCTCTAATCATCTTTTTAACTTTTCGTAAGTAGTCAGCAACATTTCCTTTGCATCTGACACTGTTGTCGCAATGTCAGAAAGTGGAAAACCTGCTTTTTTCATCCTGTCCGTAAGGTATGTGACCTGCGGTGCTGCAAGTCCGATTTTTTCCAGCTCTTCATAGTGCCGGAATACTGCATCAGGGGTATCGTCATAGCGCACACAGCCGTGATCCATAACGATTATTCTTTCTACATATCTGGCCACGTCCTCCATGGAATGAGATACCAGTATTATAGTAATATTTCGTGTCTTTTTTATGTTCGATATGGCATCCAGAATCTCATCGCGGCCCTGGGGATCCAATCCAGCGGTAGGCTCATCCAGAATAAGCACCTCGGGCTGCATAGCCAGAACGCCTGCTATAGCCACCCTTCGCTTCTGACCTCCTGAGAGATCGAAAGGCGATGAATCATACAGTTCATCAGAAATACCAACTGTCTTCAAAGCTTCAAAGGTACGTAGCTGCACTTCCAGCTTGGGGAGCTTAAGATTTTTAGGACCAAATTCCACATCTTTAACTATGGTAGCCTCAAAAAGCTGATGCTCCGGGTACTGAAAAACCAGTCCTATTTTTGTGCGAAGCTCTTTTCTGGAAAAATCAGAATCCCAAATATCTCTGCCATTATAGAAAATATTGCCTGAAGTAGGCCTCAGCAAACCATTCAGGTGCTGGATAAGAGTGGATTTACCGGATCCGGTATGACCTATAATCCCTATAAACTGGCCATCCGGAATCGTTAGATTCACATCCGATACTGCCTTGCGCTCCATGGCCGTATCTTTTTGATATATGTAATTTACGTCATTAAGAACAAGCATGTTTGAATCCTTCGATAAATTCGTCTATTGTAAGTACACCGTCGGGCATAGGCACTCCGGATTTCTTAAGCTCATAAGCAAGCTCTGTTACCTGAGGTACATCCAGATGATAGCCCTTCATTTTATCTACCTGCGAAAAAACCTGACGCGGTGTGCCGGAGAGGACCACCTTGCCGTCATTCATCACTATCACCTTATCAGCATCAATTACCTCATCCATATAGTGAGTAATGAGAAGTACCGTCATACCTTCTTCTTTATTGAGCTTTTTAACGGTCCTTAATACTTCTCGTCGACCTATAGGGTCCAACATGGCTGTCGGCTCATCCAAAACAATGCACCTGGGCTTCATAGCCATAATGCCTGCTATGGCCACACGCTGCTTCTGTCCGCCTGACAGGCGATTAGGTGATACAAGTCTATACTCTGTCATTCCTACAGCCTCTAAGGCCTCTTCTACGCGCTTCCAGATGCCATCTGTGGGCACTCCCAAGTTCTCAGGGCCAAATGCTACATCCTCTTCTACAACAGAGGCTATAATCTGGTTATCCGGATTCTGGAAAACCATTCCTGCAGTCTGGCGTACTTCCCAGACCTTGTTGGGATCGGTAGCATCTATGCCCCCTACAAAAAGTGTACCCTCTGTAGGCTCCAGAATAGCATTTATCTGCTTTGCTATGGTACTTTTCCCCGATCCGTTATGCCCCAGTATGCAGACAAACTGTCCGGGCTGCACATCGATGTCTACTCCGTCTACGGCTCTTACTACGCCTTCAACGTTGCCATCTTCATCACGTCTGATATATTCATATGCAAGATTTCTTGCCTTAATCATGCTGTCTCCTCTTGTCCAGGGTATATCTCCCCAAGTTTATGCATACTGTATTAATATATCATACTATTCCTTTTTTCTCAAGCAAAAGAAAACAGCCACAGGATAATCCTGTGGCTGTAAAAAGCATATTATTAAACGAGCTCGATGAGAACTTCCATAGCTGCGTCGCCCTTACGCTGACCAATCTTAACGATTCTGGTGTAGCCGCCCTTGCGATCTGCATACTTAGGTGCGATGTCATTGAAAAGCTTCTCTGTAACATCAACCTTCTTGGTGTTCTTCTTCTTGCCAGCAACTGCTGTAGGTACTTCTGTAACATCGTACAGATAAGCCTCAAGCTGTCTGCGTGCATGAAGCTTTGAAGGCATATCCTTCTTGATTTCCTTCTCTACTTCGTCATATACTGTAACTTTCTTGCCGTCAACAACTTCCTTAACGTTCTTGCCATCCTTGTCCTTGCGGGCAACTTTAGCCTTAACTGTTACTGTCTCGCAGTTGTTCATTTCCTTAACAGCAAGTGTGATCATCTTTTCTGCGATGCTCTTTATTTCTTTAGCTTTTGCTTCTGTGGTAACAATCTTTCCGTTGTAAAGAAGATTTGTAACCTGATTTCTAAGCAATGCTTTTCTCTGGCTTGATGTTCTGCCAAGTTTTCTATAGCCTGCCATTGTTAAATCCTCCTAAGATCCTATTCCTCGCCATGTCTAAGAGACAAGCCGAGTTCCTTTAATTTTGCGTCGACCTCTTCTAAGGACTTACGACCAAGGTTACGAACCTTCATCATATCATCCTGAGACTTATTAACCAGCTCACCTACGGTGTTAACTCCGGCTCTCTTCAAACAGTTAAAGGAACGAACAGAAAGCTCAAGTTCATCAATGCTCATCTCGAGCACCTTTTCCTTCTCATCAGCAACTTCCTGTACAATAACAGGAACATCTGCTGCACGATCTGACAGGTCAATGAATGCCTTCAGATGCTCAGACAGAACCTTAGCTGCAAGGCTAACGGACTCGTCTGGTGCAAGTGTGCCGTTTGTATATACATCAAGAGTTAACTTATCGTAATCGGTAACCTGGCCGACACGTGTATTCTCTACAGTCAAATTTACTCTTTCAACAGGTGTGTAGATGGAGTCTACAGCAATAACGCCAATAGGAAGATCTGCTCCCTTATTCTTGTCAGAGCTGATATAACCTCTACCGTTCTGAATAGTAAGCTCCATGTAAAGCTTGCTGTCTGCACCACCGTTGAGAGTAGCAATAACCTGATCCTTATTGATAATTTCGATATCTTGATCAACAATAATGTCTGCTGCTGTAACTACGCCTTCGCCTTCATACTCAATGTATGCAGTCTTGGGCTCGTTTGTATTTGCAGTATTTCTGATTGACAGACTCTTGATGTTCATGATGATCTCTGTAACATCTTCCTTAACACCGGGGATGCTGGAGAACTCATGGACAACGCCATCAATCTTGACCTGACTTACAGCTGTACCTGGAAGAGATGAAAGCATAATTCTTCTGAGTGAATTACCTAACGTAATGCCATATCCACGCTCAAGAGGTTCTACAACAAAACGACCGTATTTCTTATCTTCTGAAACTTCAACCACTTCAATCTTGGCCGGCTTAAAATCGAAATCAAACATATCGGACCCTCCTTGTTATAATTTGGTAAATGTGTTTTAGATAATCGGTAATCTTTCCGAATATCAAATCCTACTTGGAATACAACTCGACAATAAGTGTTGCGTTAACAGGAACGTCAATCATGTCGATTGTAGGAAGCTCATTAACCTTACCGGAGAGGTTCGCATGATCTGCCTCGAGCCATGCTGGAACAAGTCTTCCCTCAGTAACCTCAAGAATGTCCTTATATCTCTGAGAGGACTTCTTTGTGTCTCTGATCTCGATAACATCGCCAGCCTTAACAAGGTAAGAAGGGATGTTAATGCACTTGCCATTTACGAGAACCTGCTTGTGGTCAACGATCTGACGAGCTTCTGTTCTTGTACGGCCATAGCCGAGACGGAACATAACATTGTCAAGACGTCTCTCAAGGAGGATCATCATATTGTCACCGGTAGTACCGGTCTTAATCTTCTTTGCTTTTTCAAAGTTATTGCGGAAAGGCTTCTCAAGAACACCATAAATGAACTTTGCCTTCTGCTTCTCTCTTAACTGAACACCGTACTCGGAAATCTTCTTGCCCTGTCTGGAGAATGCTCTGTTGGACTTTTTATTGATACCAAGAACAGATGGCTCAAGGCCGAGTGCACGGCACTGCTTTAAAACTGGATCTGTATTTCTAGCCATTTAAATTTCCTCCTTAATTAGACTCTTCTACGCTTTGGTGGTCTGCATCCGTTGTGAGGAACTGGTGTAACGTCCTTAATAGATGTTACATTGATTCCGCATGCCTGAAGTGCACGGATAGCTGCCTCACGACCTGTACCAGGTCCCTTAACCATAACTCCTACGCTCTTAAGACCCTGAGTAACAGCAACCTTTGCTGCAGTCTCAGCTGCCATCTGAGCAGCGTAAGGAGTTGACTTTCTGGAGCCTCTGAAACCTAAGCCCCCAGCACTTGCCCATGAAATAGCGTTACCCTGGGCGACTGTAAGTGTAACGATTGTATTGTTGAAAGAAGACAGGATATGAGCCTGGCCATGATCCACGTTCTTCTTAACACGCTTTTTAGCAGAC
>JAZUFN010000015.1:0-9901 GCA_045640725.1 Lachnospiraceae bacterium | reverse complement strand
ATAGTAGCAGCATATACCTCATCTGCAATGCCAAAGCTCATTATTATTCTATGCAAAAGACTTGTTTTATCGGAAAAACGCTGGCTGTAAGACAGGCTCATTAGGGAGTAGCGAAGGTTGGTAATAAAAATAATAACAGCCATTTCCAAAAGAGAGCCTGCTCCCTTAATTACCGTGAATTCTGCATATTCGCCGGCGGAAGCGTGATTAACAAAACTGGAAATAAAACCCTGTAAAGGAGTGAGCCCAATCTGTTTGGCCATCATACCCAGGGAAAAGGCTACTGCCAGGTAGCCGGCACCAATAGGTATGCCGGTTTTTATACCTTCTCTGAAGGCTGTTTTATTGTCTGTAAATGTTTGCATAAAGACCTGCCATTTATTTTTCCGGAATCATTCCCTTCATAAAGCCTGCAGAGTAAATCTTGCTACCGTCGGGCAGTATCCACATGGCTTCGGTATCGGGAAGAGCATCAATAAATTTTTTCCCTTCTTCCAATGTCATGTTAAATACAGCAGTGGAATAGGCATCTCCCAAGCCGGCATCCTTGTTTAATATGGATACAGACTCAAAGGTGTTAAGCGGGAAGAGGGTATCAGGATTGATGATATGATGATAGCGTTCGTCCCCTACGTAGAAATAACGCTGATAGGTACCTGAGGTAGCCAATGCGGTGTCATAGGTATAAAGAGTCTCTGCGTAAGGATTGTCGGATGACAGATCCGGATTCTGTATGGCTACTGACCAGGCCTTATTATTGGGCTTTGGCCCCAGGGTACGAACATTCCCACCTACATTTAGTGTGAGATTGGTGACGCCCTTTTCCAAAAGGGACTGGGCGATGCGTTCAATGGCGTAGCCCTTGGCGAAAGCTCCCACATCACACTTTAAGAGCGGATCCTTGTAAAAAATTGTGGAATTCTCAGTGTCGATAACCACATCGTCCAAATTGGAGTGCTTGGCTGCAGCCTGTAATTCTTCTATGGTGGGGATTGAAGCGGAGGCAGGATCGTAGGCAGCATCATCTCTGTGCTCGTGCCAGATAGCATATACTGATCCCAAGGCAAAATTGGTTTTGCCTTGAGTGAGAGTATAGATTTCTTTTCCCAGAATAAAGAGATCCAACAAATCTTTCTCTACTTTGACGGGTGCCTCAGCGGCGTGTTTATTGACATAGTACATGTTATTCAGGCCTGTAAGGGGATCATAAGCGTCATACAGATTGTCGTAGCGCTCCAGCTCGCTTTCAATAAACCGGCAGATTTCTTCGAATTCTTCCTCTGTGTCGGTAAAACCCACTACGCTGGTGACTGTATCGAAGTAGTCCATAAGCACAATGCTGCGTTTATTGTCGTTAGGATCCTTTTTGCCGCATCCTGAGAGCAGGAGAAGGATAATCATTATTGAAATAGATAGTCTCTTAAATTTCATACAAGCCTCGTTTCAAATAAATTGAGCAAAATAAAAGGGAGGACCATTAAATGCCCTCCCTTACTTATAAACCAATTACTTTACGTTTGCAATAGACTTATCAATAACAACCTTGAAATCTGCAATAGACATTGTGCATCCTGCAAGGATATCAGTGTCTGTAGAGATTGTATGGCCATCCTTAACTTCTGTAGCAAGGTTCTTAACTTCTGTAGCAGTCTTGCCTACCATCTTGTCCTCGAAGAAAGTAATCTGCTCGAACCACTCCTTGGAGATACCGGAAGCGCCTCTCATGTTGTAGCCATCCTTAAGCTCCTTCTTGGAACCGTTGAATGTGAACTTTGTAATCTCGCCTGTTGTGCTGAATGCAATCTTTGGCTGGATAGCATCGATAACAGTAGCAAGAATCTTACCATCTTTACCTGTTACAGTAGCGGAGAAGGTGGAGTAAAGGTTAGCTGCACCATCAGCCTCTGCTGTAGCAGATTTTGTGGAAGAATCAACTGCTGTAAGAACACCAAGACCAAGCTTGATGGAATCCTTAGAAGCCTTGAATGTGTTAGCATACTCGTCCTTGCAAGCCTTAACGATAGCTTCCTTGAACTCTGTGATCTGCATTGTGCAGCCGGCAAGGATATCAGCATCTGTAGATACGTTGTGGTCATTCTTAACCTCTGTAGCCATCTTCTCAACTTCAGCAGCTGTCTTACCAACTACCTTCTCCTGGAAGAAAGCAGCCTGCTCGAACCACTCCTTGGAGATGCCGGAAGCACCCTTCATGTTGTAAGCATCGCCCTTTTCAACCTTGGTACGAACATCAACTGTAGAAGCCTCTGCAGCTACGCCATCAGCGATACCAAGCTTTGTCTGTGCTACATCGATACGGCAAGCAACAATCTTGCCATCCTTGTCAAGCACTACTGTAGCAATAGTAGCATCAATCTGTGCTGTGCCGGTCTTAGAACCGTTCTCTACAACAACACCCATACCGAGCTTGTACTCAGCTTCGCTACTCTTACCACCACAAGCAGCCATAGAAATTACCATTGCTGCTACAAGTAATAAAGCATAAAATTTTTTCATTGTCGTTTCCTTTCCTTGAAACAAATAATAAACCCCATTGAGGTCTAAATGATTATATTTCATTGTCTATTTCTTGTCAAGCGTGAAAAACGTTTTTATGAAACTAGAAATCATTAAAATTACGTAAACTATTTATTCTATATAATTGACTGAATGAGCATTAAAGGATATAATAGGAAACGATGTACTGGGGGTAGTATGCCCTTTTGAACAAGATTATATTGATGCAAATCTGGAGGATTTTTATGAAGAGCAATGTTAAAAGCGTAGTGGTTCTTTCAGCTATCTGCGTGGTGATTGCGGCTATACTGGCTGTTACTAATCTGGTTACGAAACCCATTATTGAAAAAAACAAAGGGGCTGCAGAAACAAAAGCATTAAGTATAGTAATGCCGAATAATAAGGGCTTTGATGAAGTTCCTCTTACCGATAATAAATACCCTGCAGTCCAGAAGCTTTTTAAAGAAAAGAGCGGACTTGGATTCTGTGCTGTACTCTCTACCAAGAGCCAGTACTCCCAGGACAACATGGGCATCATTGTTGCCATCGGCATGGATGGTAAGATTTCAGGTGTCGCATTAACAGGATATTACGAAACAAAGGATTTCGGCACTGCTTATCCACAGACTTATGTGGGAGCAGATTCCGCTCTTAACGGAATAGATACCTTCTCAGGTGTTACATATTCATCCACAGCTTTCAAAAATGCAATTTCCGATGCTTTTGCATTGCTGATTACCAGTGGTGCTATTTCAGAGGGACAGAAGAGTGTGGACCAGATGGTTAAGGAGCTTATTCCTGCTATTCTTCCCGGCTGCTTAAACGGTGCAGGTGCTGCTCAGGTGACAGAGGCAACAGTAGATGGCTTTGATTTTGCCTTTACTGCAAACAACGGTTGCGGTTCTGTACTGGCTGTTAAGACAGGTGATGATTCCGCAGATGTATATGTTGTGAATGCTTTTGGTGATATTAAGTGCTATGACCTTGAAGGTAATGAGAAGACCGGTGACAAGACAGTCTCCGGTGATTCTTTGGCAAAGCAGAATCTTGAGAAAAATCTTGTTAAGGTTCAGAGAATGTTTGGCGATACCGCTACTATTACAGCTCTTGAGTCTGTGCCTGCATTCGGTTGCATTACCGGTGGTTTCCAGGTAGAGCTGGATGGCGAAAAGTATTACGCTTTCACTGCTAAGACATTTGGCTTCCAGGACCTTATGGAAATGACAGTTGCAGTAGGTATGGATGGTAAGATTGCAAAATACAAGACTAATTCCGACCTCATTCAGGAGGAAGAGTACTATACCAGCCATGACCTTCATGATGCTACAGCATATATTGGCAAGTTTATCGGTCTGGATGAAGGTAGCTACTCTGACGATATGACAGCAGTATCCGGTGCTACCATTACAGCAGGCGCCGTAGCATCCACTTTGAGATCTGCATTCGCTGCATACAAGGCTCTTACTAAATAATTTTGCAAGATGAAGAAATTCAAAAAAGATTTTATTATAATAGGTGCTGTGGCCCTGGTAGGATTGGTTCTTTTAGCCATAGTCCTGCTGACTGGCAAGCCCGGAAGTACAGTTGTGGTAGAGGTTGAGGGCAAAAAGGTTGCCGAATACCCTTTAAATAAGGATGGAACCTATACCATAAAGGGAAAAGACGGTGGTACCAATATATTGGTTATAAAGGATGGCTATGCGTTTATAGAGAGCGCCAGCTGTCCCGATGGACTCTGTAAAAATATGGGCAAGATCAGGAATTCCGCCCAGTCCATCATCTGTTTGCCCAATCAGGTGGTTATAAAGATTACCGGTGATCAGCCTGATGCTGATATAATAATTCAGTAAATTAATGCTAAAGGATAGGATATGAAAGCTTCTAAAGTAGCACTCTATGGTATTTTAATAGCGTTAGCCATGGCCCTTAGCTACCTGGAAGCTCAGATTCCCACAGTGGCTGTTCCGGGGGTCAAGCTGGGGCTGACCAATGTAGTAGTGATTTTTGCTCTTTATAAAATGGACTACAAAAGTGCCATATTGATAAACATGCTTAGAATTCTTCTGGTGGGATTCATGTTCGGCAGTGCTTATAGCATTATCTATTCATTGGCAGGTGGAGTATTAAGCGGGATGGTGATGATTCTGCTTAAAAGTCTTACCAAGCTTTCCATAATTACTGTCAGCGTAGTGGGTGGTATTGCCCATAATGTGGGTCAGATTCTGGTAGCCATGTTTATGCTCCAGACTGAGGCTATAGCCTGGTATTTGATTATTCTGTGGTTTACAGGTATCATTTCAGGTGTACTGGTAGGACTCTTGGGGGCAGAGATTACCAGAAGAGTAAAAATTAGTTTTTAAGATTGCGAGTTTGAGGGACGTGCACATGCATGTCCCTCTTATGTCGAAAAAGGTGGTATATTTATGAGCTTTATGAATTCAAAAGTTGCAATTATAGGTACAGGTAACGTAGGCTCCACTACAGCTTACAGTCTGATCAATCAGGGCTTATGTGAAGAGATTGTTTTAATCGACGTAAATAAGGAAAAAGCCTACGCAGAAGCGCTGGATATGCAGCACTCCATGTACTTCATGAATCGTAATATTACAATAAAAGCAGGGGACTACGATGATTGTAAGGATGCCAATATTGTAGTGATTACTGCATCTGCCCCCATGAAGAAGGACGCTACCAGCAGGCTGGAAATGCTGGCTCCGGGCATCAATATCGTTACAGGTATAGTAAATTCGGTTATGGCCAGTGGCTTTAATGGTATTTTCCTCGTAGTATCCAATCCGGTTGATGTCATGACTTATCTGGTATGGAAGACTTCCGGGCTTCCGGCCAAGCAGGTTATTGGCAGTGGTACAGCTCTTGATACAGCCAGAGTTTGTTGCAGTATTTCTGAGCTTTACGATCTGGATTGTAAGAGTGTAGAAGCTTTTATTTTAGGTGAGCATGGAGACAGCGAGTTTATGTCCTTCTCATCAGCTACCATTGGCGGAAAGTATGTGAAGGATGTTATGGCTGACAACGAGCAGCGTACCAGAGATATTACCAAAGAGAAGCTGGTGGAGCAGACCAAGCAGGCAGGCTGGGAAATCTTTACAAGAAAAGGAAATACCTGCTATGGCATAGCAGCGGCAGTTACTGCTATTGTTAAGGCTATTCTCTTTAATGAGAACAAGATTTTACCGGTCAGTGTTTGCCTGGAGGGGCAGTACGGCATGGAGGGGATTTACCTGAGTGTGCCTACCATACTTAATGCAAGCGGTGCCAAGGAGATAGTTGAAATCAGACTTTCCGAGGAAGAAAGCAGGGAGCTGGAGTATTCAGCAAAAGTACTGTCTTCCTTTTATGATGAACTTAATCTTTAATATCTTTATAATAGGATGTGTCCATTGATGAAAGATAAAAACAGTATTGAAAACAAATCAATATGGAACAGGCTGGACAATACAGCCAATCTTTTCCCGGTCATTGCCACTTCCAGCATGACTAATGTTTACAGACTGTCTGTGACATTAAAAGAAGATATTGACCCGGAGGTGTTGCAGCAGGCGGTGGAGAAGGTACTCCCTTTCTTTGATGTTTTCCGTTTTAAAATGAAGAGAGGCCTGTTCTGGTACTATTTTGAGACTAATAAAAGGCCTCTGCCCAAAATAAAAGAAGAAGACATATACCCTTGCGCGTATATAGAGCCCTATGAAAATAATGAGTATCTTTTTCGTGTAAGCTACTATCAAAATAGAATCAATCTGGAAGTCTTCCATGCTCTTACCGATGGTAATGGGGCCATGGCTTTTCTGAAGGAAATCACATACCAGTATTTACGACTGGTGCATGAGGAGCTGGCTGACAGGGTGTCTGATACCCTGAGCCAGGATACTTCCCTGGACTATGAGGACAGTTATGTAAATAACTATCGCCATAAGGCCAAAAGGAGCTACCATCTGGAGAAGTCTGTAGTGATTAAAGGTCAGAAGCTGGCTTCCGGGCAGCTGGGGCTTATACATGGATTTATTTCCCTGGATGAGATAAAAAAAGTAGCAAAGGAGCTGGGCGTCACCCTGAATCAGTATCTTTTGGCAGTCTACGCCTGGGCTATTTATAAGCAGTATCTGAAAGGTGTAAAAAGTAAGAAGCCTATAGTAATCAGTGTCCCTGTTAATCTTAGGCCTTTCTTTGACTCCAACACCATGAAAAACTTTTTTGCCATGGTTTCGGTAGTGTTCAGACCTGAAAAAGAAGACTATACCTTTGAAGAGGTTTTGCACATCGTAAAAGAGAGTATAGAGCCCCAGACTACCAAAGAAAATCTGGAAAAGCTGTTGTCCTACAATGTATCCAATGAAAGAAACTGGATACTCAGGGCAGTGCCCTTGGATATAAAGAAACTGGCCATAAGATTCATATATAAGCAGTCTGCAGCTGCCAATACTACCACTATCACCAATCTGGGGGTAGTGAAGCTGGAGGATGCTTACCGGGATTATGTTGACGGCTTCTATGTGGCTATAGCCATGTCGGCCGGACAGAATATTAAGGGAGCTGTGGTAAGCTACAACGACACTATGGTCTTTACTTTCAGCTCATATCTTAAAAATACCGGCATTCAGAGGGAGTTCTTTAAAAAGCTGGTGGCGGATGGAGTGCCTGTTTCCATAGAGACTAACGGAGTTTATTATGAGTAGATGTGTCAGATGTAAACTGGATGTGAGAGATGATTCCATGATGTGTCCTCTTTGCCATGGTGTTTTGGCAGAACAGGAAGAGGGGCACATAGGCATGTATCCTGACGTCAGTATAAGAATGAAAAAAATGAACTTTGTTTTCAAACTGGTGATTTTTATTTCAGTACTGGCAGAAGTGGCCTGCATTATTGTAAATTACTTTACTTATAACGGAGTAAAGTGGGCCATTGCCAGCGGACTGGGTTTGTTGTATGCCTGCTTTTCACTGGTGTACTCAGTCAGAAGAAACAAAAGCCATCAGAGAAAGTTAATAGGTCAGCTTTTTTGGGGCATAATTCTTGTATTTGCCGTTGATAAAAGCTTGGGCAATTGGGGATGGTCGTTAACTTATGCTATTCCCATAGGACTGATGCTGATGGACTTAGGTGTGGCTGTACTTTTGCTGGTCAATGTCAGAAATCGACAGAGCTACCTTATGACTCAGATATGGCTGAGTATAATCAGTGTAGTTTGTCTTCTGATCGATTGGCTGATGAGTGGAAAAATTCATCTTTTAGTATTAATAGCTACAGGTGTGGCAGTAGTTATGCTGGCAGGCAGTCTGGTATTTGGAGACAGGCCTATGCAAAATGAACTGAAGAGAAGATTTCATATATAATAAAGGTAGATAAAATGGAGTTTTATACAGATAATTTTGTTCCCAAAGATACCAGCAACAGAATATCCAATCGCAGACGCAGATTGATGATAAAAGCCGTAGCTGCCTTTAACCACAGTGACCATCTGAAGGGCAGGCTGATGGAAGGAAAAAGAGATCAAAGCGACTTTGACAAGCCTTTTTTACTGGGAGAGGAATATACCTTAAGTAAAATCGAGAATGAGAATTTTAAGATGGAGCTTTTGACTCTGAAAGAAAAAGAGGCTGTGGCCAATAAAGATAGAAAAGTAATCTTACAGATTCACGGAGGCGGCTACATTAACGCATTCAAGCTCCAGTACAATCATATGGCCTGCTGGTACTCAGAGAGCAGAAACGGTGCGGATGTACTGTCTATTGACTACCGTGTGGCGCCAAAAGATCTTTTTCCTGCAGCTTTGGAAGATGCTGTTTACTCCTATAAATGGCTGCTGGAACAGGGCTACAAATGTGAGAATATAGTTGTAGCCGGAGATTCTGCAGGTGGCGGGCTCTCACTGGCTCTCTGCCTTTACCTGAGAGATCACGGCATACAGTTGCCGGGAGGCATTATTGGTATGTCCCCATGGACAGATGTGACCATGAGTGGCAGCAGCTATACTACCAATTATGAAATAGACGCAGTGCTGGGGGGCAGCGAGACCAGCATTATCTATAATAATCCTTATCCGGGGAAAGAGGATCCTAAAAACCCCTATATTTCACCGCTTTATGGAGATTATAGCGGATTCCCACCCATGCTGATACAGGTGGGGAAAAATGAGATGCTTCTGGATGATTCATTAGGTCTGGCGAAAAAAGCCAGGGATGCCGGAGTAAAGGTGAGACTCAGCGAATATGAAGACATGTTTCATGTCTTCCAGTTAAGTAAGCCTATGCTCAGCGAGGCTAAAATTGCCTGGGAAGAGGTGGAAGCTTTTCTTAAACATATAGATGAGAACTTAGAAAACTAGGGCTGCGGCCCTGGTTTTTTGAATTTAATTATAAAACAATTATGAACATTATAACATTACTGGCATTTCCTTGTTTTATGGCCTAAAAAATGCTAATCTCATCAACGGAGTACTTTGTAAAATTGCAACAAAAGTGATTGGCAAGGAGTTAATTATGGACGGGAAAATCCAGAAAAAAAGAGTTTCATTTTTTAAATCGATGAAAACGAAAGTGGCAGCCATAATTTCCGTAATGGTAATTATAGTGTGTACCAGTATGGTAATTATCGGTGGCAGAATGGCCGGTAAGGCCATAGAACAGAAAAATAAAGATTACATTTATTCTGTTATTACCAATATTTCATCAGGTGTAAACAGCGTAGATCCCTATGTTACAGACGCAGGGGCATACGCTGATATGGCGAGTAATCTTAAAATCAGAGGAGTTGAGTCTTCTTATGGATATGTAGTAGCAGCTGATGGCACCATGCTTTTTCATCCTACGGCTTCCAAGATTGGGCAGGCTGTTGAAAATGAGGTTATCAAAAAGGTAGTGGCACAGGTACAGGCAGGTCAAACACCTCCTATAACCATCACCACATATGACTATAACGGTGTTGAAAAACTGGCAGGCTATGCAGTAGTAAGCGGTGGCAGAATAGTAGTTCTTACCTGTGACGTAAAGGAACTGGGTACTACCAAAGCCAATATCATCAGAAATATGGTAAGTGTTGAAGTGGCAGTAGTTATCTTCTATGCTGTGGTTTCAATCATTGCATCCAGACTTCTTTTGGCTGCACCATTAAATCATCTTACGGATATAATCGATAAAACTGCCAATCTGGACCTGACAGAGGACAACTCCTACAAAAAAATCGCTAAGCGCAGCGATGAAATAGGAGTGATGGCGAAATCAGTCTTTGTTTTGTGTGATAAGCTTCGTGAGATGGTAGGTAAAATCGGAAATGCCGGCGATTTGATTGTGGAAAATGTCAATGGTATCCAAAAAGGTGGAGAAGTGGTTAATGACATGTGCTCTGACAATTCCGCTACCAGCCAGGAAT
>JAZUFN010000014.1:0-9455 GCA_045640725.1 Lachnospiraceae bacterium | reverse complement strand
AATAACAGAGACCATAGAAAAATTACTGTTATAGACGGCAATATCGCTATTAATGGCGGCTTCAATCTGGCAGATGAATATATAAACAAAAAGGAACGCTTCGGATACTGGAAGGACTCAGGAGTTATAATAAGGGGGGCTGCTGTAGAGAGTTATACCTATATGTTCATGACCGTATGGAACGCTATTACCAATCAGAATACTTCAGATTTTTACATGTATACTCCTGACAAAAATTGTTATCCTCAGGATGCATCCGGCTATGTTCAGCCTTTCTCGGATTCACCTTTGGATAAGGAGGCAGTGGCAGTTACGGTTATTTCTGATATGGTAAATGCAGCGCAGAGGTATGTATATTTGTCTACGCCTTACCTTATTCCGGATTCTTATCTTTTGAACGCCTTGAAAAATGCTGCTAAAAGAGGAGTGGATGTGCGCCTTATCACTCCGGGAATACCTGATAAAAAAATGGCCTATATGCTTACAAAAAGTTATTACTTTACTTTGTTGGATGCAGGTGTTAGGATATATCAGTTTGCACCGGGTTTTATCCATGCCAAAAATATCGTCTGTGACGATAAAATGGCAATGTGTTCTACAATCAATCTTGATTACAGAAGTTTGTTTTTACATTTTGAATGTGGTACACTGTTTATGTACAATACTGCGGTGGACCATGTCAAAAAAGATATGGTGGATACTTTCGGTAAATGTGATGTAATTACCAAAAACAGTGTAAACCGAACTGTATTTGTAAGGCTTTTCATGAGCATTTTGAGAGTGTTTGCTCCGTTATTCTGATTATTATTGCGAGGATGGTTTTATGGAATTAATCGATGGAAAATTAATATCACAGCAGATAAAGGATGAAGTTAAAGCAGAAACAGAAGCTCTTTGCCGTCTGGGTAAAAGGCCATGTCTGGCTGTAATTTTAGTGGGTAATGATCCTGCTTCTTCCGTTTATGTAAACAATAAAAAGAAGGGTTGCGAATACTGCGGTTTCGATTCTGTTTCCATAGAACTTCCGGAAGAGACTACAGAAAGAGAGCTTTTACTTAGAATTCAGGAGTTAAACGACGATCCGCAGATAAATGGTATTTTGGTGCAGTTGCCATTACCTGAACATATAAATGAGGACGCGGTTATTGCAGCTATTAAGCCTGAGAAGGATGTGGATGGTTTTCATCCTGTCAATGTAGGCAATCTGCTTATTGGAAGACCCGGTATGGTAAGCTGTACTCCGGCAGGAATTATAGAGCTTCTTAAAAGAAGTAATGTGGATATTACCGGTAAAAAATGTGTGGTAATCGGTAGAAGCAACATAGTAGGTAAGCCTATGGCTGTTCTTATGCTTCGTGAAAATGCCACAGTTACCATTTGTCATTCCAAGACTCAGGATTTACCTGCAGTTTGTCGCGAAGCAGATATTCTTATAGCGGCAGTAGGCAGGCCTAAGATGATTACAGCTGACTATGTGAAGGATGGTGCTGTGGTTATCGATGTAGGCATTCATAGAATGGAAGATAAAAAGCTTTGCGGTGATGTGGACTTTGATAATGTGGCTGCCAAATGCGCAAAGATTACACCGGTTCCCGGCGGAGTAGGTCCTATGACTATAGCTATGCTTATGAAAAACTGTTTGGAGGCATTTAAGAGGCAGAATGGTTAAAATAATGTTTATTTCTCTGGGCTGCGATAAGAATTCCGTTGATACCGAATTCATGCTGGGGCAGCTTAGAGATGCAGGTTATTCTATTACCAACAGTGAGGAAGAGGCTGACGTTATTGTAATTAACACCTGTGCTTTTATTGAAGACGCCCAGGAAGAAAGTGTTCAGACTATTCTTGAGATGGCTGAGTACAAAAAATCAGGCTCTCTTTCCAAGCTTATAGTAGCAGGATGTCTGGCTCAGAGATACAAAGAGCAGATTGTTCAAGAGATACCGGAAGTAGATGCTGTAGTTGGTACTACAGCTATCGATAAGATAGTTGAAGCCATTAATGATGGCGGCAATTTTATTATGGATGCAGACAGACTGCCCCTGCCTGAAACTGCCAGAGTATCTACTACAGGGGGCTATTTTGAATATTTAAAGATTGCCGAGGGATGCGACAAACATTGTACTTACTGCAGAATACCGTCACTCCGTGGTAAATACAGAAGTATACCTATGGAGCGCCTTATTGAGGAGGCAAGGTTTTTAGCTGAAGGCGGTACTAAAGAGCTTTGTTTAATCGCTCAGGAGACCACAGTTTACGGTACCGATATTTACGGCAAAAAATGTTTGCCGGAGCTTATAAATAAAATTTCAGAGATTGAAGGTGTTCAGTGGATTCGAATTCTTTACTGTTATCCGGAAGAAATTGATGATGAGCTCATAGAATGTATTGCCACCAATCCTAAAGTCTGTCATTATCTGGACATGCCGGTTCAACACAGTTCAGACAGTATTTTGAAAAAAATGGGACGTCGTACCGGTAGAAAAGATCTGGATGCTATTATCAAAAAGCTGAGAAAGAGAATTCCGGATATTGCCCTCCGCACCACACTTATCGCAGGCTTTCCCGGGGAAACAGACGAGGATCAGGCTGATGTATTGGATTTTATCGAGAAATCACGATTTACCAGACTGGGTTGTTTTACCTATTCTAAAGAGGACGGCACAGCAGCAGCTCGTATGAAAGAGCAGGTGCCTAAACGTACCAAGGTTAAAAGACAGAAGGAAATAATGTTGCTTCAGCAGAAGATTTCAGCTGATTTTTCTGCATCTTGCATTGGAAGAGAACTTTCTGTTATCATAGAAGGGAAGCTGCCTGAAGAGGATATCTGGATAGGCAGAAGCTATATGGATGCCCCGGGTATTGATGGATATGTTTTTGTTTCTTCCCCTGACTCTTACCTTTCCGGTGATATTGTTAAGGTTAAAGTCGTGAAGGCAGAAGCCTACGATCTTATCGCAGAAGCAATTATTGAATAAAAAGGACGCAGGATTATTATGAATTTACCTAATAAGCTCACTGTTTTACGAGTAGCACTTATTCCATTTTTTGTATTTTTCTTTTTGATGACCGGTATCCCGGGCCACAATTTCATTGCGGTGGCTATTTACGCTGTCGCATGTATTACTGACTGGTTTGACGGAAAGATTGCCAGAAAGTACAATCTTGTTACCAATTTCGGAAAATTTATGGACCCCTTGGCCGATAAGGTTCTGGTTATTACGGCCATGATTCTTTTCGTGGCCAATGGCTCCATGAATCCGATAGCGCTTATTATCATTGTTGCCAGAGAGTTTATTATTTCCGGTTTCCGTCTCATTGCCGCAGAAAAAGGTATTGTTATTGCTGCAGGCTGGTGGGGGAAGGTGAAGACAGCAGTTACTATGGTTATGACCATAGTAGTTATTCTTCATTTGAATTTTAACTGGTATTATTGGACAGAACAGGTTCTTATCTGGATATCCGTAGCACTTACAATTATTTCACTGGTGGACTACATGGTGAAAAATGCAAAGAATGTATTAGCAGACAAATAAGATGATAAATATTTGTATTATTGGTGGCGGTGCTGCCGGAATGATGGCTGCTATAGCAGCAGCTGAAAACGGAGCCAAGGTGACCATACTGGAAAAAAATGAAAAATTGGGCAAAAAGCTTTTTATCACAGGGAAGGGCAGATGCAATCTGACCAACGCCTGCGACAGGGAAGATTTTTTTAAAAATGTTTTCGGAAATAACAAGTTCCTTTTTTCCAGCTTTGACGGTTTTGACAATCAGGCTGTGTATGATTGGTTTGAAGCCCATGGCTGCAAATGCAAGGTGGAAAGAGGAAACAGGGTTTTCCCTGAAAGTGACAAGTCTTCTGATGTAATAAAGGCTCTTAAGGATGAGCTTCAAAGGCTTCATGTTAATGTTTATCTTAATTGCCGGTGTATGGGTGTTGAGGCCTCAGAAAAAGGATTTAAAGTATTTACCGATGAAAACGGAAGAAAGCGACAGGTGGATTATGACAGAGTCATAGTATGTACCGGCGGGCTTTCCTATCCTCAGACCGGTTCTACGGGAGACGGATACAGATTTGCGGAAAATCTTGGGCATTCTCTGACGCCTACGGTGCCTTCACTGGTAGCTGTTGAGACAGAAGAGGATTTTCCTAAAAGACTAATGGGCTTATCCTTAAAAAATGTTTCATTGACCCTTTTGCAAAAAAATAAGAAAATATATAAAGAGCTGGGAGAGATGCTTTTTACTCATTTCGGTGTAAGCGGGCCTTTGGTGCTTACTGCCAGCTGTTATATAGCAGATGCTAAAAGATATGGTAAAGAAATACCTGTTCTTCAGCTGGATATGAAGCCGGGAATGAGTGTTGATGAGCTGGATGCCAGAATACTTAAGGATTTCGGCAAACAGGAAAACAAGAATTTTGAAAATTCTCTGGACGGACTTTTGCCACAGAGTATGGTGGCTGAAGTTGTCAGACTGTCAGGTATTGATCCTTACAAAAAAGTCAATTCGGTGACAAGGGAAGAGAGAAGACATCTGGCGGAATTACTTAAAAATATTGAGCTTCACGTGGCCGGGTTACGTTCTTTCCCCGAAGCAATTATTACCAAGGGCGGGGTTTCATTAAAAGAAATTAATCCCAAAACCATGGAATCCAAGCTTTGCTCCGGACTTTATTTTGCCGGTGAAGTAATGGATCTTGACGCTGTTACAGGCGGTTTCAATTTACAAATCGCTTGGTCTACAGCTTATGCTGCCGGGATGTCAGCAGCAAACGAGTAAAATAAATTCAGTGAGGTCTTTATGATTTTATCAATAGCAATCGACGGACCTGCAGGGGCAGGAAAAAGCACTATTGCCAAAAGAGTGGCAAAGGAAAAAGGATTCGTATATGTGGACACAGGAGCCATGTATAGGGCCATGGCACTGTATTTTCTCCGTCAAGGCGGTACAGCTGATAACGTGCAGAATATTTCAAGTATGGTAGAGGATATTGATGTTTCCATTGAGTATATTAATAATGAGCAACAGGTTATCCTTAATGGAGAAAATGTCAGTGGTGTTATTCGTACTCAGGAAGTAGGTAATATGGCTTCTCAGGTAGCTGTTATAGCCGAAGTTCGTACTAAAATGAGCACCCTTCAGAGGAAGCTGGCCGAGACCAGATCTGTTGTAATGGACGGTCGAGATATTGGTACAGTAGTACTTAAAGATGCAGCCTTAAAAATATATCTGGATGCCTCTGTGGATGAGCGTGCCCGTAGGCGTCAGGCTGAGTATGTGGCAGCAGGTAAAACTGTTACGGATATTGAGACCTTAAAAAAAGAAATTATCGAAAGAGATGAAAGAGATATGAACAGAGAAATAGCGCCTCTTAAGCGGGCAGAAGATGCTGTTTATCTGGATTCATCCCATCTTAGCGTGGAGGAAGTGGTGGCAAAGATTGTTAAGCTTTCTTCAGAGAGAGGAATGTGATTTGAGAAGAGTTGATTTGGCCAAGTCTGCAGGCTTTTGCTTTGGCGTAAAGAGGGCTGTGGAAACAGTAGAGGCGGAATTGGCAAAAAATAAAAAAGTATACACCTTCGGGCCCATCATTCATAACGAAGAGGTGGTGAATGATCTGCAAAGCAGAGGCGTGGAAATCATCAATACTCCTTCAGAGCTTCAGGGAAAGGAAGAAGGCTGTCTTATCATAAGATCCCATGGCGTGGACAGATTGACCTATGAGGCACTTATTGCATCAGGCCATGAGATAGTGGATGCCACATGTCCTTTTGTAAAAAAGATTCATAAAATAGTTTCAGATGAATCCGAAAAGGGGAAATACATATTGATTGTGGGAGACAGAAATCACCCCGAGGTAAAAGCCATTTCAGGGTGGTGTAAAGGCCCCTTTACAATACTCCAAAGTCTGGAAGAAGCGGCTGATTTTACGCCTAATTCAGATATGAATTACGTTCTGGTGGCTCAAACAACATTTAATACAAATATTTTTGAAGAAATTGTTGCACTTTTAACGAATAAAGTTTATTATATATCTGTTGTGAACACTATTTGCAGTGCTACTGAAGTCAGACAGAAGGAAGCACGTGAGTTCGCCGAGACTCATGATGCCATGATTGTCATAGGTAGTGCCGGAAGTTCAAACACACGTAAGCTGTTTGATATATGCAAGCAGCGCTGCGCAAGTACTTACTTTATACAGAAACCCGTTGACCTGGATCCTGAGTTGTTTGGATCTGATTGCTGTGTAGGTATTACTGCAGGGGCTTCGACCCCAAACAAAATTATCAAGGAGGTTCTTACTCTAATGGAAGAAAGTTTTGAACAATTGATGGAGGAGTCACTTAAGCAGGTACATACCGGACATGTTGTAGATGGCACAGTAATTGCGGTTAAGGAAGATGAAATTATCCTTAACATCGGCTATAAGTCCGATGCTACTGTTACCCGCTATGAGTACACCAATACTCCAAACGTAGATCTTACAAAGGTTGTTAATGTCGGCGATCCAATGACCGTTAAGATTCTTAAGGTAGATGATCGTGAGGGCGTTGTCCTTGCATCCTACAAGAGACTGGCTGCTGAGCGCACCAGCAAGGTACTTGAAGAGGCATTTGAGAACAAGACTGTTCTTAAGGCTGTTGTTACAGAAGTACTTTCAGGCGGACTTATTGTTGTAGTTGATGAGACAAGAATTTTCATCCCTGCAAGTCTTGTATCTGATGTTTTCGAGAGAGATCTCACAAAGTATCAGGGCCAGGAAATTGAGTTCGTTCTTACCGAGTTCAACGTTAAGAGACGTCGTGTTATCGGTGACAGAAAGCAGATTGTTTCTGCTGAGAAGGAAACAAAGAAAAAGGCACTCTTAGAAAAGATTGCTGTAGGCGATGTTGTTGAGGGTGTTGTTAAGAATGTTACCGATTTCGGTGCATTTGTTGATATCGGTGGTATTGATGGTCTTCTTCACATCTCAGAGATGAGCTGGGGCCGTATCGAGAATCCTAAGAAGGTATTTAAGTCCGGTGATAATGTTCGTGCATTCATCAAAGAAATTTCCGGTGAGAAGGTTGCTCTTTCCATGAAGTTTGCTGATCAGAATCCATGGGCGAATGCTGATGAGGATTTTGCTATTGGTAATGTAATTCGTGGTAAGGTTGCCAGAATGGCTGATTTCGGTGCATTCATCGAGATTATCCCTGGTGTTGATGCTTTACTTCACGTTTCTCAGATTTCAAGAAAGCGTATTGAGAAGCCTTCAGATGTTCTTAAGGTAGGTCAGGAGATTGAAGCTCAGATCGTAGATTTCAACTATGACGAGAAGAAGATTTCCCTTTCCATGAGAGCTCTTGAAGAGCCTGAAGCTGAAGAGGAGACAGTTGAAGAGGCTGCTCCTGCTACAGAGGAATAATTTAATAAAACATTCACTTTACAGCGGCCTTTGTGTCGCTGTAAAGTATATTATGAGAATTGTTAGTTACTATTCACAGTTAATCTGTATATTAATCAGGCCAAAGCTTGCTTAAGGACTGATTGGTATTCAGATTTAACTGTAAAGGCTGTGAATAGTAACAATTGTTACTGAGTAGTATATAATTAAATTAGGTTTACGTGCAATATCTATAATTCTATGGGGGAAATATGGACGACTACGAGCAGTTTAAAAAAGATATATTTGCGCTTACTCAAATTGATTTAAACGCATATAAAGAAAAGCAGATGCGCCGTCGTATTGATTCTCTTATTCAAAAAAACGGTATAAAAACATATAAGGAATACGTAGCGGCAATAAAGGCTGACAGAGCTCTTTTTGAAGAATTTATCAACTATCTGACCATCAATGTTTCTGAATTTTTCAGAAATCCTGAGCAGTGGACCATTCTTGAAAAAGATCTTTTGCCTGATATTTTGGCCAAGACCAAATCTCCCAAAATATGGAGTGCTGCCTGTTCTACAGGTGATGAGCCTTATACTATTGTAATGCTTTTATCCAGATATTTGCCTTTGTCTCAGATCAAAATCATTGCCACAGATATTGATAAGCAGGTTATTGAGAAGGCTAAGGCCGGACTTTATAATGACAAGAGTCTTAAGTGTGTACCAAAGGATCTTTTCCAGAAGTACTTCACTCAGGTTAATGAATACACCTATAAGATATCCGATGAGATCAAGAAATGTGTAGAGTTTAAGAATGCAAATTTGTTAAAGGATCCATATCCTGACAACTGCGACCTTATTGTTTGCAGAAATGTTCTTATTTACTTTACTGAAGAAGCGAAGAATGATATCTACAAAAAGTTCAATGCTGCTCTTAAAAAAGATGGCATTTTATTCGTAGGATCGACAGAGCAGATTATTCAGGCTTATACCATGAATTATTCTACTGTGAAGTCTTTCTTCTACAAGAAAACTACCTGATCTATTGTTACTAGTTAGGAGTGTATTATGGAAGATAAGGTTGTTGTTTCCGTCGATGCTATGGGCGGAGATAATGCGCCGGAAGAAATAGTCAAGGGCTGTGTTGAAGCCGTTGAGCTTGATTCCAGATTGCAGGTTAAGCTGGTGGGGAAGGAAGCTCTGGTATCCCGCGAGCTCGATAAATATGAATACGACAAAAGTAGAATTGAGATAGTTAATGCAGATGAAGTGATTACTTTCAATGAAGCACCTGTTAATGCTATCAGAAAGAAGAAGGATTCATCTATTGTCGTAGGTCTCAATCTGGTTAAAAGCGGTCAGGCAGATGCATTTTTATCTGCAGGGTCCACCGGTGCAATTCTTGTTGGCGCGCAGCTTATTGTTGGGCGTATCAAAGGGGTAGAAAGACCACCTCTTGCTTCGTTAATTCCTACCATGAAGGGTGTATCACTTCTGGTAGATTGCGGGGCCAATGTTGATGCAAGGTCTAATCACTTGGTACAGTTTGCCAAGATGGGAAGCATATATTTTGAAAATGCTTTGGGAGTAAAAAATCCCAAGGTTGGTATAGTTAATATCGGTGCTGAAGAGGAAAAGGGAAATCAGCTTGTAAAGGAGACTTTTCCTATTCTGAAAGAGCTTAATGATATCAATTTTGTTGGTAGCGTAGAAGCCAGGGATATACCTAGCGGTGATGTGGACATTATAGTTTGTGAAGGTTTCACAGGTAATGTCATATTAAAGCTTTATGAGGGTACATCCAATGCACTTCTTGCAAAAATCAAACAGGCATTTTACTCAAATCTTCGTTCAAAGATAGGAGCACTCCTTGTAAAGCCTGCTGTTAAAAAGACATTGAAATCTATGGACACTTCCAATTACGGCAGTGCTCCCATGCTGGGACTTAACAGTCTTGTTTTGAAGACGCATGGCAGTGCAAAAGCCAGAGAAGTCAAGAATTCACTTCTTCAGGCAGTTACTTTCAAGGATATGAATATCGCTGAAAAGATTAGAGCAAATATTAGTAATGACAT
>JAZUFN010000013.1:0-10680 GCA_045640725.1 Lachnospiraceae bacterium | reverse complement strand
CATTAGCTGAGTATGCCGCTCTTCTCAACATCTAATTGACAGGATTTTTATAATACACTATTTGACAAACTAAAACTCCGGTGGTATAGTTCCGTGGAATTATATCATCGGAGTTGTTTTTATGTGGATTTATTTAGTTCTGTTTTATGGAATAATAAAGGGTAGCAGAGAGATTTGCAAAAAGAAGGCCTTGGAAAAAAATACCGTTATCGAGGTACTGGCTGTTTCCACCCTGCTTTCTTTCCTTCTGGTTGTGCCGGAGGCGCCAAAGGCTACAGGACTTGAAGCAGTTCAATACCTTTGGATTGCAATCAAATCCTTCGTTATTTTCGTAGGCTGGATTTTAGGCTTCAAGGCCATAAAAAAGCTTCCCATCAGCATGTATGGTGTACTGGACCTTTCCAGGGTAATATTTGCTACGATTTTAGGAATTACAGTCCTTCACGAGACCCCTACACTGCCCAAAACCCTCGGAATGATACTGGTCTGCACAGGCCTTCTTTTCCTGAAGTTCAATCCTTTTACACACAAAAAAAGCGATGCCCCCAAGAAAAAAACTTCTCTAAAAAAAGGCTCCACTGCCTGGTATGTGCTTTTGGCCTTTTTCTCCTGTGGACTTAATGCTATTTCAGGTCTTCTGGACAAAATACTTATGAGCGAAATGACACATTCACAGCTACAGTTTTGGTACATGTTATTTCTCTTCATATACTACCTGCTTTATATAATCTTTACCCGTACCAAAGTAAGATTTTCCGCATTTAAAAACATTTGGGTCTGGTTGCTGGCTATCCTTCTTATAGTCATGGACCGAGCTTTGTTTATTGCCAACGGTGATCCTCATTCCCAGGTCACCATTATGACCCTGATTAAGCAATCCGGAGTCATCGTAACCATTCTGGCAGGCAAGTTTGTATTTAAAGAAAAAAATATACTCCATAAAATCATCTGTGCCCTTATCATTATTGCCGGCATAGTAATAGGAGTAATGTAAACCAGGCAGCATATTATAATTTACAATTATTACTAATATATATCATCAGAAAAAACTCGTAGATTTACTTATTTTTTTAAAAAATCATCATACACATTTATGTACATTTGTGCTAAACTTTTTTTGTTTAATTGTCTATAATTATTAGTCTAAAGAGGTCAATATGAAAATCGGATTTGATAACGACAAGTACTTAAAGATTCAGTCAGAGCATATCAGAGAACGCATTGGTAAATTCGACAATAAGCTTTATCTGGAATTCGGTGGCAAGCTTTTCGACGACTATCATGCCAGCCGTGTACTTCCGGGTTTCCAGCCGGACTCCAAGCTTCAGATGCTGCTACAGCTTAAGGATCAGGCCGAAATAGTCATAGTAGTCAGTGCAGAAGATATCGAAAGCGGTAAGATTCGTGGTGACTATGGCATTACCTACGACATCGACACTCTTAGACTCATCGATGCTTTTACGGACTTAGGGCTCTTTGTAGGCTCTGTATGTCTTACAAAATATGCCAGCCAGCCTCAGGCAGTTTCTTTTGAAAATCATCTGAAGGATCTGGGTATCAAATCCTACAGACATTATCGTATTCCGGGCTATCCCAACGATGTAGCCCGCATTGTCAGTGACGAGGGCTTTGGTAAAAATGACTATATTGAGACTGAGAGACCTCTTATCGTTATTACCGCACCCGGTCCCGGCAGTGGTAAGATGGCTACCTGCCTGTCCCAGGTATACCATGAGCATAAAAGAGGAGTGACCGCAGGTTACGCCAAGTTCGAGACTTTCCCTATTTGGAATATTCCCCTTAAGCACCCTGTAAATCTCGCCTATGAGGCTGCTACTGCAGACCTTAACGATATGAACATGATTGACCCTTTCCATCTGGAAGCTTATGGCATTACTACTGTAAACTACAATCGTGATATCGAGATTTTCCCTGTGCTCAAGCGTACATTTGAGACCATCATGGGGGAATGTCCTTACAATTCTCCCACAGACATGGGCGTAAATATGGCAGCAAACTGCATTTTTGATGATGAAGCCTGCTGTGGAGCTTCCCGAAAGGAAATTCTTCGCCGTTACTACAAGGCTATGTGCTACAAGCACAAGCACGGCGAGTCCAAAGATGATATCTACAAGCTGGAGCTTCTTATGAATCAGGCCGGTATGTCTGACTCTGCTCAGCAGCTCATTAATACGGCTATCGAAAAGGAAAAGACTACCGGTCATCCTGCCATGGCTATGCAGCTGCCTGACGGCAACCTTATTACCGGTAAGACCGGCTCATTACTGGGCCCCGCCGCTTCCGTTCTCATGAATGCCTTAAAGGCCATCGCCAAGATTCCCGACGATATCGACTTGATTTCAGCTCAGTCCATCGAACCGATTCAGATATTAAAGACAAAATACCTGGGCAGCAGCAATCCTCGCCTTCATACAGATGAGATTCTGATAGCCCTCTCATCTTCAGCCACCAACAATCCTCTGGCAGCAAAAGCTATCGCCTGTCTGCCACAGCTCAAGGGCTGTGATGCTCATTCTTCTGTTATTCTTTCTTCTGTAGATGAAAAGACTTTCAGAAAGCTGGGCATATCTGTTACCTGTGAGCCCAAATACGAGGAAGAGAACAGACTTTATCATGATTAAATAACACGGGGACGTTTCTCGTCGCCAACATTAAATAAAAATGTTGACGCAGAGAAACGTCCCCGTATCAATGTCATACCGATTTCGGCTAAACATCCTATTAACTTTCCCAAGGTCTGATTCTGTAACCGGCCCCAATCTCACGGCAAATGCGACTGCATTCTGCTTCCTCTTCTTTAGTAATAGTAGTGTCAACAGTAGTCATAACTACGTTCGGAACTACCGCTACGCATTCTTTAGCAAAAGCAATCATGTTATCAAATGAATCATCCCCAAATTTGCTGCGTACCAGCGCCTGGTATTTCACCCTGTCAGGATGATTGAGACTTATAGATACAGTATCAATCAAGCCCTTCATTTCAGGGACTATATTTCGGCCATTTACCTGATTGCCTGCACCATTAGTATTGATTCTGATAGGCTTTTTATAATTATCCTTTACGAACTTCGCCACTTTGATCAGCAGGTCAAATGCCTCTGTGGGCTCACCGAATCCACAGAAAACCACCTCATCATACTGGGACAAATCAAACTTTTTAAATTCCGCTGTCACTTCCTCGTAGGTAGGCTCCTTTTCCAGCCAGAGTCTGTCTGACTCCCCTATTCTGTCCATAGTCTGACGCAGGCAGAAAGTACATGCATAAGGGCATCGATTAGTGAGATTTACATATAAATTATTATGAACCTTGTATAATATTTCCATTTTATCCTCTTTTCTATTTAAGCGCAGAAAGCAGTTCTTCAAAAGGTACCCCGTCAGTAACAGGTATATCCATATCTATAGCCTTTTGGATACAACGCTTAACAAAATGAGATGCCTTTCTTATAGACTCATGAAAATCCACATTGTTTACAGCATCAGCTACAACAATAGAGGTAAAAATATCCCCCGTACCGGAGCGCTGAGTCCCCACCTTAGCGGTCTTTATCATGTAGCTTTCCCTACCTGCTTCAAAGCAGTAGTTACAAATAAAATGTCCTCTGGGAATACCGGTGATAACTATTTTCTTCGGTCCCATGGCCGATAATTTTTTCGCAATTTTCTCAACCTCGGCATTTTTGTAGTTCTCATTATAGTCTGTCCCTGTAAGAATGCAAGCCTCTGTCAGATTTGGAGTGATGATATCAGCATATTTTATCAGACTTTTCATACGCTCACATATCTCTGCAGTGTAAGTAGCATATAATTTTCCGTAGTCTCCCATCACCGGATCGATAACAACGATAGTATCTTTTTCTTTAAAATCCTTGAAAAAATTTTCTACTATATTTATTTGCTCGGCACTTCCTAAAAATCCTGTACAGATGCCATCGAATCTAAGATCCAGCTTTTTCCATTCCTGCATATATGAGGTCATGGAGTCAGTGAAATCCGAGAAAAAAAAGCTCTTAAAGCCCGTATGATTGGAAAAAATGGAGGTAGGCAAAGGGCAACACTGTATCTTCATTTTAGATATAATGGGAAGCTCTACCGCCAATGAGCATCTGCCAAATCCTGAATAATCATTAATTACAGCTATTTTCTTTTGATTATTATGTGACATATTATCCGCCTCAGTCAAAATCTTAGGGGTAATATACTACAAAGTCATAAATAAAACAAGCCCTGAGGTCACAGGGCTTGCAGAGTTTAAATAGTTATTGTCTGGATATATTTAGGATTTCTTCCAGGAGCTCGTTGGTTTTTACCATGTCCACTGTGCAATCCTGAGACAGTGTCAGAGCTGACTCTGAGGAAGCGGCCACCTCCTGTGTGGTAGCAGAAAGATTGGAAATAGCATCCATTACAACCACGGTAGCTTCTGCACAGGATGATACATTGGCAGATATTTCTTTAACATTTTTGGCCAGAACATCCACTGAGGAAAGAATTTCCGTAAATCTGGCGCCGGTTTCCTTTATCAGCTCTCCCTGCTTATTGGAGGATTCTACAGACTTATGCATATTTTCACTGGCACTGCCTACACTAACCAGCAAATCATCTATAGTGGTCTGAATCATTTCTGCAGACTGCTTAGTATTTTCCGAAAGCTTACGTATCTCTTCAGCTACTACAGCAAAACCTCTTCCGGCCTCTCCTGCCCTGGCTGCTTCAATTGATGCGTTTAAAGCCAGCAGATTGGTCTTACTTGATATGCCCAGAATGGTAGTAACTATTTCCCTTACGGTCTGAGCTGATTTAACAAGTTCATCCGTCATCTCCGCTGTTTCAGCGTTGATTACTGCGCTTTCGCTGGCCTGTTTCTGCAGTTCTACTACAGTGGTATTGCCTTCATCTACCTTTTCCTTAACAGTATTGGACTGAGCAAGTACCTCTTTTGCTTCTCCTGTAATATTATCCAGAGAGGCATTGATATTTGCGTTCATCTCTGTTTGTGTCTGAATAGCCTCTGCAGTCATTGATACTGAAGCAGATATCTCTTCCGCCGCCTTTGCCGAATTAATAACCTTTTCTTTAAGATTGCTCATGGCCACATCAGCTTCTTCCAGGCGGTCAGCTATTTTCTCTGAATTTTTCCTAATTCTTTCAGATACTACCAGCTCCTCTTCAGCTCTTCTTTTGATATCTTCCATGGTTTCACTAATCTGCTTATCATTGGAATGCATTGCTATATAAGCAATAACTGCAAAAAGCACCGCAAAAGCCATGTTGGTGGGAATCATGAATGTAGACTGGGCTCCTATGCCTGTTGGATAGACATAGAAGGCTATTAAAAAGATAATATTACATACCACCAAAGTTACCGATGCTATTCTGCATATCTTCTTGCTATTGTATAGCATAACGGCGATGCCTATAAGCACTCCGAAAGCCCACATATAAGGCGTATGTGTAGAACCGAGAAGTACTACCATATATGCCAGGGCCAGGCTAATCATAAGAGGATAATGTCCTGTTGCCTTATCCCTCATGAGTACAAATCCCAGCACTGCTATAACAATAGCAAGTATTACCCCTCCTGCCATGAGGCCTATTGGCATAAATTTAGGTCTTCCGGGCTGATAAAGGAAAACAGCCGCCAGCATAAACGCCTCAATAATCATAGCTATACAGAAACAAAGCTTATTATTTTCCAACCGGTGTTTGGTCTCCAGGTCCATAACCTACCTCCTAAAAAAATAATCATAACCGCTTTTATTATAACAAAAACAGTCATGATTATAAATTAAAATAACTATTAAAAACATTGCCCTTATTCTTAAGCATTTATTTATAATTTTGCCAGATAAGTCACTATAAGATAAGCAGCTCCTCAAAGCTTTCACATACTACATCCGCATCATCCACTTCTCCAAATCCCCAGGCAGCATGAACAAAGTCAATGCCGGCTGCTCTGGTGGCATTAAGATCCCCCTGAATATCACCTATATAGCAGCAGTCGCTCTTATCCAGGTCATTACGTTCAATAATCTTTTCTATGGTATAATTTTTAGGCTGCAAAGTATCTCCAAAGCAAAGGAAATCTGTAATACATTCTTCTATACCGTTTTTCTTCATTACCAGTTCTATATAGCCCTTTTGACAATTACTTACTATAAAAAGATTATGACTGTAAGAAAGCTGCTGCATAGTCTCCTTCATATGGGGATAGGCCAGATTTTCTTTGGTTTCCTCCAGGAATTCGTGCTCGTAGATGTATAGCATATCCTGCATTTTGGCATGAATACTTTTATCAGCTTCCGGAAAAAGGCTCTCAAAAATCTCGGTCATAGGCTTACCAAATTCTTTTTTCAAGCGGTCAGCACTTATCTGCTCGTAAGGTAATCCCAGCTCCTTAGCAGCTTTAATCCATGCCAGAGCCACTACAGCAGTGCTGTTCCAGATGGTTCCATCAATATCAAAAATAAGATTCTTATACATTTATTGCTCCTTCAGTATTTTTTCCATATATGTTTTCATAGGCTTTAATCCCATTTTCTGATAAAACTTTTCTGCCCCGGGATTGCAGCTCCATACATTCAAAGTAACATTATAGCAGCCTTCACTCTCTGCAAATTTAAGCACATGCTCGTACAGGCTTTCCCCTACATGATGCCTGCGCCGGCTTTCATCCACGCAGAGGTCATCAATATAGAGGGTCTTCATGTCATGAAGAAGGTGGCTCCCTTTAACCTCCTGAAAAATGCAAAAAGCATAGCCCAGCACCACATCGTCATCATCAGCAAATACGAATACCGGCCTATTAATATCCTGTAAAATATCTGACAGCTCTTCTTTACTGTATTTTGTAGTATCTCCGTAAAAAATATCAGGTCTTCCCTGGTGGTGCACATTGCATACCTGCACCAAAAGCTCCTGCATTTTTTCTATGTCCTTTTCTTCTGCCCATCTTATCATTTCTGCCATCGACTCCTACCAATAAATTTACTTAACTACTATACCCCTAGTGTGAAAAATATTCAACATATAACATATAAAAGCCCCCCAAGGCGGAGGGCTTAGTTATTTATTTCTGTTTTTACTTAAGCTTATATCTATGAACTACATTTGCCAAACCATCAGCAACATTTCTCTGTTCTTCAGAAATCTTACCTACGTTAATTACGTGGTCAGATACTGTATCAACACTTTCAATGATTACTGAACTTTCGCCTGTTGCATTCTGGGAAGCTTCAGCAATGTTCTGAATAGCGATATTAACTGTTTCCATGGTTTCGTTCAGGTTGCCTGCTGTATCAGATACAAAGGCTGCCAGCTCCTGGATACTCTGAGCATCTGCTTCATACTGTTTGGCTGTCTTAACGAAGGACTGGTAGTCAGGAGTAATGTCCTTATTAATGAACTCGATGACAGCATGTGAATCTCCTGCCAAAGTATCTACTGCACCACGTACCTTATCAATGGTTTCCTGAATTTCATTTACTGTACTTGAAGTCTGATTTGCCAGGCTTCCAATCTCACCGGCAACTACCGCAAAGCCTCTGCCGGCCTCTCCTGCTCTTGCAGCCTCTATGGATGCATTTAAGGAAAGAAGATTTATCTGATCTGCTATATCATTGATAGCAGCAGCCATCTGCTGAATATCTTCTACTACCTTAGCATTCTGGATACTCTGGCCCAGTCTATCCTCATACTGGCTGGTCAGCTTCATGGCACGTTCAAAGCTTTCATTAGTCTCATGACCAATCTTTGTAGCTCTGCCCATGATTTCCGTAGCCATAGCATCACTGTCTTTTGCACGGTCAGCCAGATTGCCTACAGCATCCTTAACCTCCTGAACAGAAGCAGACAGTTCTTCAGTAGTAGCACTATTGTCCATCATAGCTTCGTTAATACCACGAATGGACTTATTAATTACCTGGAAGCTTTCCTCCAGATCTGTAACTGCAGATTTAAGGTCTTCACAGTTTCTGCCCACGGTCTCGGAATTTGATGCAATCTCCAACATTTCGTTACGGTTGGCTACCAGCATCTGATTCAGTGCCTGGGTCATATTACCTATTTCATCAACTGTTTTTACAGGCATAGGCTGCATGGAGAAATCACCCTTTGCCATAAGCTCGGACATACTCTTAACGTTCTTAATAGGTCTTGCAATACTTCTGGAAACCAGCCAGATAATAACTACACAGATAATCATGGCAATTACTAATACTGCAAGTGAGCTGGCAGTCATGTCATCTACCGGCTTCTCAATCTCGGACTGGTCAATAGTAAGCATCAGCACCCAGTTATAGCCAGGTATTTTCTTAGTATATACCAGTTTTCCGCCAGCCTTCTGTACTGTAGACACCTCATTCAGAATAGCATCCGATACAGCATAATATTCATCATTCTGATTGGTTATTTTGTGTTCGGCAGACAAAACCTTGTCCTCGTCACCAGTGATATACATACCTCGGGTACTGGTATCTTCGCCCTTCTCGTTCAGTACTTCCTCTGCACAGGAAATAAGTGTGGCACTGCCTGTCCTACCCACCTTAATTTCAGCAATATCCGCTTGAATTTTACTCATATCTATGTCAGTATTAAAGCATCCGATAAATCTTCCGAAAGCATCATACATAGGAACTACATAGGATGTCATAAGAATTTTCGCCTGATTATCAATATAAGTATCTGTATACTGAGCTCCTCCGGTAGCCTTTGCCGCTACATACCAAGACTGAGCAGTCAGGTCCATAAGGGAATAATCATATGAAACATATCCATCGTCCTCTCTACTTATATAGTAATTAATAAGAGGGAACATGGTATAATATTCCGGGTCCAGGAAAATACCCAGACCACAGATAGAGTCATTTTCTGCCATATACTGAACGCAAAGGGTTCTGTATGCTGTAATATCAGAAGAAAGAAGCATCATAGAGCTACCTATGCTTCGGCCCAGGCCCTGTGTAGCATACTCAATCTTGCTAAGCGCATTGCTCATGTCAGAGTCAATCGCCTCAACCTTTGCCTCCATCTTTTCATTTATTTCTTTATCGAGGTTAGTACGGGAGGTGCTTACACTAATAAGTGTAACAACCGCCAGTGCAACAATAATAACCGGGATAATGGTTGCTAGAAGCTTCGTGGTAATTCTTTTGATTTTCACTGTTTTTTCTCCTTGTGAATAGAATAATTGTGAATGCGAGTGTCGGTGATAGTTTTAATAATTCCCTATTCAAGCATCTATTCATTTGTCAACTATAGTATTCCAAACAAGGTAGAATTGCCATTAACAAAGTGGTGTATTTATATAAAAAAACTGTGAAAAGTAACAGTTACTCTTCACAGTTAGTCCTTAATAAGCTTTAATGATGGGATGCAGCCGCAACTGCTGATGTGGTGGCTATTAAACTACACATAATGGCCACTTCAGTAGCTATAGCTGATGCTATTTCTGTAGCAATTGTACTACTGATGGCAGAGGTCCTGAAAGCAGTAGTCGTATCATCTGCAGAAAGAACCATCAATGCTGCATACATTCTGCGCTTGGTGGCATCAAATGAAAAATTACCAAAGCCCTTGTGGCCCTTAATATAAAGATCAGCCTCTTTTAACTCGCTAACCAGGTCATTTATTTCCATTTCATTAATTGCCAGACATGCAAGTATGGAAAACTCTTTATATCCACTTCCAATATAACACTTTTCTGCTTTTAAAGCGTCGTACAAATCTATAAGCCTCTGAGCCTTTATTTCAGCAGGCATATCTGATAATGCCAATATCTGTGCCGCACTTTGTGTGCTGTTGGACCTTCTGAATTTTTTCTTAAGGAGATTAAAACATGTTTCCATATCCTCAGATATTACTTCTACAGGTCTCTTGCTCATAGCCAGCAGGGCTGCGGCAGGCATATCCTCATAATCCGTTAGGAATTTATGATGAGCTTTCATGTCCTTATATATCTCTTTGGTAGTCTCTATAAGGCTATCCTGTTGGAATTCCTCTGCGCTTTCTGCGATGCTTATGGCTGTAAGCAGCCTGTAGGTGGAGTCAGCAATCCCTTTCTTAAACTGCTTTTCAATGTCAGAAACCTCCTGAATAAAAGCTGCTCCGTCCTCTTTATCAGCAAGTTTCACCAACATTGGAAGCTTGGCATGACCTCTGAACTCAGACAATGCTCCGGTAGACTTATTAAGTACTTTTTCGCATTCCCTAAGCTTTTGTACATCAGCCACCTGTCCTTTTGCGGAAAGCTGCGCTGCTGCCACATATGTCATATAGACGCTTTCCAGCTTGAAACCCTTTTCTATGCTTTTCTTATTTTCTATAAATAAGTCGCATAATTCTTTAACCTTCTCTCTCATAACCCATCTCCTTTTTTGAACGAAGTGAAAACCAGAAAAACCCGAAGGGGTTTTAAAATTGGTATCTCAATTGTTACCTATTTTCGTACTTTCGTCAAGATATAAATAGGAACCGGATAGCCCGTAAAAAAGCGAACCCGATAATTTTCGAGTTCGCTTATTAATTATTTTGCAGTTATAAACTTAATCCAGTTTAAGTTGGTCGCAGGATCTGTAAATACAAAGTATACATCATGAACTCCGGATGTTATTTTGATGTCCTTTTCAAGTGTTGTATAGTTATCATACCCGCCTGTGGAAA
>JAZUFN010000012.1:0-3020 GCA_045640725.1 Lachnospiraceae bacterium | reverse complement strand
GCGGTGTTAGCTATGTTAAATGATATGGGAGTAGATGCTTCCTGTGAAGCAGATGCTTATGGTGCACTGTCTATGTATATGGGTAGCCGACTTACCGGAAGTCCTGCATTTTTCGGGGATCCTGTATCTATGAACGAGGAGGAAAATACTCTTACTTTCTGGCACTGCGGAACAGCAGCCTGTTCACTGGCAAGACCTGATACAGGCGCCTGTGTAGGTGTTCATTGCAACAGAAAAATAGGCCCTACCCTGGAATTTGGCTGTAAGGCAGCACCAAGAGTTACTATTTTCAGAATAGGCAAAGCTTCAGACGGAAGCTTTAGATTTTTCATAACCGGTGGAGAAGCACTGGACAGACCAAAGCAGTTCCTGGGTACTTCTGTGGTGGTTAAGACAGATTTTTCTGCTGAGGAAATCGTAGAAAAAACAGTGCTGGAGGGCTTTGAACCACATTATGCAGTTATATACGGAGATGTGGGGGACACATTGGAAACAGTAGCTAAGATGCTGGGAATAGCTACATACAGATTATAAGAAGGAAAGATTATGCCTGACTTTGGAATGAACATGGCCCTTGTGGGGAATAAGAATCGTTCAACAATATTAAATTATATTAATAAAAAAGGTTCTGCTTCCAGAAAAGAAATTGCTGAAGCTACCAGCCTTACTGCAGCAGCCGTGACACAGATAAGTCAGGGGCTTATTAAGGATGGTGTGTTGGAGGAAACCGGTATATTAAACGGTACTGGCGCAGGTCGAAAGCAGGTCGGGCTTAAAATTAATTATAAGTGTAAATATGTTTTTTCTGTCAATATCGAGCAGGCACACACAGTAATAGCGCTGTGCGATATGAGGGGAGAAGCAGAAAATCTGACAGAGATTGAAACGGATCACACAAAGACTCCGGAGGAATTCCTGCTTAGAATAGCCGGCATATGCAAGAAACTGCTGGCCAAGGCAAGTGATGAAGTAAAAGAGAAAACAGAGAGCATCAGTGTAGGGATTCCGGGTATCGTGGATAGTGGCAGCGGTACAGCCGTACATGCTTATGGTATCTGGGATGAAAGTGTTAATGTAGTAGAGATATTATCCCGTGCAACAGGCCTTCACTGCATTGTATCCAACAATGTTAATGCTTTTGCCCAGGCTTCCTCCATCTATGGAATAGGCAAAAAATATGACAATATGTTAATCATCAAATGGGGACCCGGTGTAGGCGGTACCATTCTGGTGGACAATAAGGTATACGACGGCAGACATGGCAAGGCAGCAGAAATTGGCCACTACATCGTGGCAAAAAACGGCCCGGCCTGCAACTGCGGTAGAAGGGGCTGCCTGGAGACTAAGGTGTCCTTCTCAGCCTTGAATCGTATTCTAAGCTTTAAAGAAGGCGGATTTAATGAGGCTTTTTCCGGCGCAGATGAGAAGCAGAAAAAGGACATAACAGAATCCTTGGACCTTTTTGCCAGAAGTATTGTGAATACAGTGACAGTATTGGCCCCTGACCGGGTCGTCCTCTGCGGCTTTATGTTTAAAGAAGAGAAGACTAGAGAGCTGCTGATCCAAAAGGTGGCTGAATACGATAAAGCTTTGGCTGAGCATCGCATCCTATATACCATGCTCTACGACAAAGAAGAATACATAGGCCCTGTAGCCGCCTACGTCTACACGTTGTGCTCCGGTGGTGGACCTTGGGGTGGTCCATGGGGACGGGGATAGCGGTCCATTTGGGCTTCGACTTCGCACGACAAGTGGTGTGTCAGAAGAACGTATCTTTTAGAAAAATTTAATTGTTGCATAACCGCTTATTAAGGACTATGGTATAAAATAACATCGCAGGTATATGAACATACTGCGACGAAGTTCTAATAAGGAGGCAATATGCGTAAGTTGAATTCAGATAACTGGGGCAGCACAATTGAAGATATAAGAAGGTGCCATCTCTCTCTTTTGGATGCGAATAAGGTTGAGACAGCAGACTGGGAAAATGCTTTTGAGCGCTTGGTGGCCTGCATACGTGATGAAAGAAAGGCAAATCCAATATTTGCTACAGAGCTTTCATTTCTGACTGAGGATACCGGCTGTGATTATGATTTTAAAGGGATTCTAGAAGAATATTTCGATGAGCTGGAAGATGCAGGCTATTATGAACAGGTGCTGAAATCCTGCGATGATATAATTGACCTGTTTGTGTGGAAAAAGGATGCAGTCTCGGAATACCTGTATAGAAAGGGTAACGCACTGCAGCAGTTGAAGCGTTTTGACGAGGCTGAAGCCTTTGGTAAAAAGTGGCTGGAGAATTACCCCAAAGACTTGTATGCCGCAGCATCAAACGCATTCCTCTTGCTGGCTATGGGGAAAAACAAAGAGGCGGAAGAGCTGACAAAAAGGTATTTGTCCCCTGACCTTGTGTGTGAAAGTGCTGAAGATACTATCTATATGGCTGCTTACAGGCTGTATGAAATAACCAATAATCCCAATGCAAAAGAGCGTGTAGCAAAGAAACTGGCTGAGCTGTAAATCATAGTTTGCTTTAACCGGTAGTAATGCCCATCGATTATTATTGATATATTTCCCCTTTTATTGGATACCCGGTGAAGACGAGATAAAGGAGAGGGGATAAGCAAAGTTTAGTGGGGGCAGTCCGTGGGGGCTGCCCTTATTTTACACCTTTTGCTTACAAGTATGATTAGAGTATTATTTATCTGCCACGGCAATATACGCGGATAAAACGATAAGGTGGATAAATAGTAGAGATTTAAGAACAGGATGCGTATTTTATACCTTGTTTATACCTTTTGAAAACTTAAAGTATTTCAAAGTTGTGGAGCGATAAAAACATGATAAAAGTACTGTTCGTCTACTGGGGCACTCGTTTTGCAGGTGAACAAATGGCTTAATACAATGGGGTTCCTCCCCTGCTTCGCAGCGGTCCTCCCCATTGTCATGAATCAATGCTTTGAGACAATTTAATGATTAGTCTACACCTCGTTTACACCTTTTGGTGCAAGAGGAATATG
>JAZUFN010000011.1:0-15786 GCA_045640725.1 Lachnospiraceae bacterium | reverse complement strand
GAAAGACTTGGTTTTGTTAGAAAAGAATTATTAGAAAATGATACTGAAAATAAAGGTAAAGAAGTTAATAGATATTGGTATAAATTATTTTTGGAATAGTAAGTAAAATCCCATTTTTTAGTCGAATTTTTACAAAATGTTGTTTGCAATATTATAATCAGGTTCATATAATATTTGTATTCAGTTGCAGAAGACCATCACTATATGCAAGCATAGTGGCAAACGGTGGCAAAGGGAGTTGCAGGAGGGATTTTATGGCAGATAGCGCGATATTGTTTGTTCATGGAATATTGGGAAGGCCGGAGCAATTTGAACCGCTTATTCCATTAGTTCCAAAGGACTGGGATATAAAAAATCTTATATTAAAGGGCCACGGAGGAACTCCAAAGGATTTTGGAAGGTATCCGATGAAAGAGTGGAAAAGTGAGGTTCACAGTACACTTAAAAATCTTTGTGATAATCACCGACACGTCTATGTAGTAGGACACTCTTTGGGGACGCTGTTTGCTATACAAGAATCAATGAAATTGCCCATAGAGGGGCTTTTTTTGCTGAATGTACCGTTGGGAGTAAGGGTCACCGGAAAGCTTTTTAAGCTTTGTTTTCAGGTGTTTTTTGACTGTATTGATAAAAAAGATCCATTCGTAATGGCTGCCAAGAAGTCATATGGTATAAGTAATGATAGAAATCTGCTTCACTATGCGAAGTGGGTCCCAAGATATATTGAACTTTTTCAGGAAATAAAATATACAAGAAATACGGTAGATAAACTGACTACGCCAACAATAGCCTTCATATCTTTAAAGGATGAGATGGCGAGCCCTGTTAGTGCAAGAATTTTAAAAGAGAAGAGTAAAGCAAGGGTAATTATCATGCGTGAATCTGGACATTTTTATTATGCACCGAAAGATCTTGAGAAGATGAAACGTGTATTTGTGGCAGACTTCATTAAGGCGTAGTGTTTTCTATGCATCAGTGTTTGATGAAAAGAAAGGGTCTGTACAGGCAGAGCCTACAAAGGATATCGGCGGCGGAAACAGTCTGGGATATGTTGAAGCCGGAGACTATGTCAAGTACGGAAAGGTGGATTTTGGTAATATTAGAATTAAGTAGACTTATTGCTACGAATCTGTTATAATCCGATTCACCGAATTAACGTGGCAAATAATAGAAGGATGAAATGATACGAGGAAAAGAAAATGAAGGAACTAAAAAATCTTTTGGGCTATAGAGAAAGTATTAAGGTGGTCGATGCAACACTTAGGGATGGCGGCCTGGTTAATGATTTCTATTTTTCAGACGAATTTGTAAAGCAGCTGTATAAAACCAATATTGAGGCCGGCGTGGACTATATGGAGATGGGCTATAGGGCTTCCAAGAAGGTTTTTGACGAGACCAAGTTCGGTAAGTGGAAGTTTAGCTCAGACGACCATATCCGTGAGATAGTGGGAGACAATAATACCAGCCTCAAGCTGGCAGTTATGGCTGATATTGGAAGACATGATAAAAATGACTTTGACAAAAGGGCTAACAGTCCTGTAGACCTGGTAAGAGTAGCTGCTTATATCCATCAGATGCCTGAGGCCATTGATATGATAGAGGATGCCGCTGCCAAGGGTTATGAGACTACCTGTAACATTATGGCTATTTCTTCAGCTCAGGAAACTGATGTGAAGGTGGCCCTTGATATGCTGGGCAAGACTCCTGTTGATGTTATCTACATAGTAGACAGCTTTGGCTCCATTTTGCCGGAGCAGATGGCCAGAATTGCTGATGTTTACAATGAATTTGCAGTAAAGTACGGTAAAAAGCTGGGTGTTCATGCCCACAACAATCAGCAGCTGGCTTTTGCCAATACTATTGAAGCCTGTGGAGACGGCGTTGACTGGCTGGATGCTACATACATGGGGATGGGACGTGGAGCCGGCAACTGTGCAATGGAGCTGCTTCTGGGATTTTTAAAGAATCCTAAGTATAATACTTATCCTGTATTCAGCTTCCTGGAAAACAATATGGTAAAGCTTAAGGATAGCGGCATTGTATGGGGATATGATATCCAGTATCTGATGACCGGACTTTTAAATCAGCATCCCAGAGCTGCTATTCAGTTTACCAAGGATAACAGAAAGGATTATGCGGAATTTTATAACGAGATTACTATGTAATACTTTATCGAGGAAAGTCATTATCACGGGATAAAAATATGGCAAAATACTCTGATGAAAAACTGGGCACGGAAAATATAACCCTGTTACTTTTAAAAATGGGAATGCCTGCGGTGGCAGCCCAGATTATTAATCTTTTATACAATATAGTAGACCGCGTGTACATAGGACATATAAAGAATGTGGGAGACGTCGCGCTGACAGGTGTAGGACTATCCATACCGGTAGTCATCCTGCTGTCAGCCTTTGCCTCCTTTGTGGGAGGTGGAGGTGCGCCTCTTGCATCAATTGCATTGGGACAGGGCAATAGGGAAAAAGCAGAAAAAATACTGGCCAATTCCGTTACGCTACTGGCCCTTTTTTCTGTATTTTTATTTGCTGTATTTTATGTAGTAAAAAAGCCACTGCTTTATGCTACGGGGGCCAGTGACAATACCTTTCCTTTTGCCGATGCATATTTAAGCATATATCTTTTTGGAACACCTTTTGTACTGGTTACAGTAGGTCTTAACAGCTATATCTCTGCCCAGGGCAGAGCCGGAGTGGCCATGTTGACGACTCTCATTGGAGCTGTTATCAATATAGCTTTGGATCCACTCTTCATATTTGTTTTTAATATGGGGGTAAAAGGCGCTGCTATTGCCACAGTCATTGCTCAGGCAGGCAGCAGTATCTGGATTGTGGGATTTCTTTCAAATAAAAAAGCTTCGCTGAAAATTAGGCCGGTTTTTCTGAGACCGGATGGAGAGATAATTAAAGGAATAGCAGGACTTGGTATAGCGCCCTTCGTTATGACCGCAACTGAGAGCTTCATATCCATCGTTATGAACACAGGTCTTAGGAATTACGGTGGTGACATGTATGTAGGAGCCCTGACGGTAGCGCAGAGTTCAATGCAATTTATCACCGTACCTGTTAATGGCTTTGGTCAAGGGGTGACCCCGGTTATCAGCTATAATTACGGTGCAGGCAATACAAAAAGAGTTAAACAGGCTTTCAAGCAGATTTTTATTATTCTATATACCTATACTGCAGCTTTCGCTTTGATAGAGATGGTTTTCCCTAGGTTTTTTGCCCTGCTTTTTTCGGAAAAGGCAGAGCTTATACAGCTTTCTTCCAAGGTAATTCCCATATTTATAGCCGGCATGTTGGTATTTGGTATACAGAGAGCCTGCCAGACTACTTTTCTGGCACTGGGTCAGGCTCCTACATCACTTTTTATAGCATTGCTCAGAAAAGTATTTTTGTTGATTCCTTTTGCTTTGATTTTCCCGCGTATATGGGGAGTTATGGGTATATACTATGCAGAGCCTGTAGCAGATACTATAGCAGCTCTTACCTGTGGCACTATTTTTCTGATAAGGTTCCCAAAGATTCTAAAAAAGCAGGAAAAAACAAAGGGAATGGAGAGTGAAAAAAATGAAAAAATTTAAAATGTTGGTTAATGCAGAGGATAAAATCGGTCATATTAGCAAAGAGATTTAAGGGCATTTTTCCAAACATCCGGGCCGCTGTATTTATAACGGCATTTTTGTGGGAGAAGACTCTGACATACCTAATATTCATGGTATTCGTAAGGATATGATAGTGGCATTTAAGACTATTAAGATGCCTGTATTGCATTGGCCGTGCTGCATGTTGTATGTGGCGCGGCCTTTTGATGAAATTGGCTTTATATATTCTTTATGCTTTTGTTAGTGCATTTTCTTTGTATTTTTTGTATCATATAAGGTGCACCGGTAGTGACAATGCAAGTGGAGAAAACCCTTATGAATATTGCTGATATCACGAAAAAAATAATAGACAACTTGGAAAAAGAGAGTGATTGGAACGATAAACTGATTAAGCACTCTGATTACAGTGAGGTGGAAAAAGTCCTGCGCCAAAGATCAGAATCCTTGAGAAAGCTTTACGCGGATAATGTTAAGCTGTATGACGAGTTGCGCAGCTATATAAATAGTGCCTATGATCGGGAAAGGGCAGATGAGCTTTTTGAAGCGACCAGGTCTTTTATTTTAAACGGCGGTCAGGACAAGGAAATAATATGTGAGTTGTCGGAGCCTTTAATTGACTACTATAAGTCAGTGGGTGATATAGAAAGAGCTATCACTGTATCTGTCTTTAGGAGTGTTCATTATTATGAGTATTTTGTGAGACAAAATCCTCAGGCTGCCAAGATTGAAGAAGTAAAAGAGTCTCTGAGATGGGTGATATCTAATCGTGATAAGTACACTACTTTTACAGATTTCAGAACCCAGCTGAATTTGCTGAATGGCTATCAGCAGCTTATTATTATAGACATGGCAGAGGCCAGAGAAAATCATTTGAAGTTTACATCAGCTCTGGACTTGGTATGCGAAGTGTTGGATTTTTGGTCGGACCCGGCTGTGAGGGAGTCCAGTATTCAGCTTGAAAGGGCTGAACATATAATCCGCAATATAAAAACCAGCATACTGATGGAAATGGAAATAGAAAATGATATGAAAGGGTCAGACAAGAAGAGATATCTGAAGCTTTTGGAGGATTACTATAAGGAAAATCGAAATAGCAGCAAGTGGCATGTACAGATTATTTTAAAGCATATAGAGACCAGGATTCAGTATGCCAAGAAACAAATTACTGAAGCAGAAGTCTATGACAGATATAAACATATACTGCTGAATCTGCCACAGACGGACTGGGAGGATGAACAGGAGCGAGCGGAGCATATCATTGTTATATTTGTTTTTTTCTACTATTATCTTATAAAAAAGATGAAAAAAATGAACATGCCGTACGATGAAAGAGAAGTCATCATTTCGGCCCTTTTGAATGTACTCTACAGACTCGCCCATAAGATGCCTTATCAGCGAAAAACCACTTATATTAATGATATTTACAGACACTTGTTTATGGCTACGGCCCCGCATCTGGCGTCTCTGGAAAAATTTGAATATTTGATGGAGCAGCTTATGCTGACCAGGCAGCCCTTTACCTACTTGCATTCTGATATGGTAGCAAGAATGGCGGAAAAAATAGCAGATGTAATGCTGCAAAAGAATCCCATGCTCTTTGCGTCACTTCCTGAATGCAATGATATGAACGAAGATGATATAAGGAGTCAGAAAGGGCTTATTTTTGAAATGATAAGAAGAAGTGCGCATATGCATGATTTGGGGAAATGTGATGTGGCCGCTTTGATTATGAGACAGGACAGAAAGTTAACCGAAGAAGAATTTGACTGTATTAAAAAGCATTCAGCATCAGGGACTAATTATCTGGAAGCTTTGTCAGATTTGGGAAAAGCCGGTCCTATGTATATGGTGTGCCATGATGTAATGCTGGGACATCATAAGAGCTACGATGGGAAAACGGGCTATCCTGAGAATTATGATAATACCCGGGCAAAGTACAAAAATATAGTGGATTTAATCACTATCACAGACTCTATGGATGCTGCTACTGACGCATTGGGAAGAATTTATGCTATAAAAAAGAATCTTAATATGCTTATAGAAGAGTTGCGGGCAAGTGCCGGCAGCCGATATAATCCTGATATAGTAGATGTAATAGTAAATGATGAAAAGCTTATAGCAGAGCTTAAAGAAATGACAGAAGAGAAAAGAAGTCACTATGTATACGAGGTCTACAAGAGTTTGGACGGAAAGGAAATGGCATGGACAGCGTAAAGATTAGTATTAATGAGGGCTGGAAATTTCATTATGGAGAGTGTGAGGAGGCCTTTTACAAGGGCTACGATGACAGTAATTTTAAAAAGGTATCCCTTCCTCATGACTGGTCTGTAGAAATGCCTTTTGAAAGGACCAATTCCAGTGGAACAGGATATCTGTCAGGCGGTACAGCCTGGTACAGACTTCATTTCAAGCTGCCGGAAGAGTACAGAGGCAGGCATATAATGCTTTGTTTTGATGGCATCTATAAAAACAGTCACATCTGGGTGAACAGCTACAATATGGGCAAGCATCCCTATGGCTACACACCGATATATGTGGATATTACCAAATTTGCTTTTTATGGAGATACCGAAAACGTGGTGGCTGTCAGAGTAGCCCATGAGGATATTGCAGATTCCAGATGGTTTACAGGAAGCGGCATTACCAGAAAAGCTACTCTTTTGGTAGAGGATATGCTGCACCCTGTTATAGATGGATACTATGTGGAAACAGAAAGTCTGGCTAATGGCGAGGCTGGATTTGTGGTGCATGAAGAGCTGGAAAATACAGCTGATAACGCAAGGGAAGCAAAGATATGCCTGGAACTTTTGGATAGAGAGGGCTGTACTGTATGGCAGGCAGAAGAAGAGGTGTTTCTGGAAGCAGGAGAAAAAAGGACTCTTTTGACCAAAGGGGCTGTAGAGAATGTGAAGCCCTGGAGCGTAGACAGTCCATATCTCTATACCATAAGAAGCAGTATGATTACTGACCTTGGCAAAAGCATGCAGTATGAAGAGAAAACCGGCTTTAGGACTATTGCATTCGATCCTGACAGGGGATTTTTCCTGAATGGGGAAAACATGAAACTTAAGGGAGTGTGCCTGCACCACGATGCGGGAGCTCTGGGAGCGGCCGTTACAAAGGAAGTATGGCAGCGCAGGCTGGAACTTCTGAAAGAATGTGGCACTAATGCCATCAGATGTAGCCATAATCCTCATATGCCGGAGCTGTATGAGCTGTGCGATGAAATGGGCTTTGTGATGATGGACGAAGCCTTCGATGAGTGGGAATGCCCTAAAAATAAGTGGTCTACCGGACATAATGTTTATCCGCCAAAGCATCAGGGTTATGCTGAGGATTTCCCGGAATGGCATGAAAAAGACCTCCGAGCAATGGTTAAGAGAGATAGAAAGTATACTTCTGTCATTATGTGGAGTATCGGTAATGAAATAGATTACCCTAATGACCCTTACTGTCACCCATCCTTTGAGACCATGACAGGTAACAATGATGCCAATAAGCCTAAGGCAGAGAGGATGTATGACCCTAATAAGCCTAATGCGGAAAGAATGGTAGAATTGGCCGGAAAGCTGGCTGCTATAGTAAAAACAGAAGACACCGGAAGGCCGGTTACCATGGCATTGGCTTTTCCTGAGCTTTCAGCCAAGCTGGGCATTTTTAAAGTGCTTGATATGGCCGGCTATAATTACAAAGAGCATTTGTATGAGCAGGATCACAAAGATTATCCTGAAGTGGCATTTTTAGGCAGTGAAAATGGTCAGGATTACAGCCAGTGGAAGGTGGTGGAGGACAATCCTTATATCAGCGGACAGTTTTTATGGACCGGGTTTGATTATTTGGGAGAGGCTCACGGCTGGCCTATTCATGGATCGGGTGCCGGCGTAATGGATCTGGCCGGATTTGCGAAGCACAGATTTTTTGCCAGAAAGTCCTATTGGTGTTCTGAGCCTATGGTGAAGCTGGCTACCAGATACTATACCGAAAGAGATGTGAATGTGGAGTGGATACCTATGTATCCCCGTTGGAATTATAAGACCGGGGAGCAGGTGCTGGTAAGAATCTTCTCCAATATGCCGGAAGTCAGTCTGCTTCTGAATGGCCGGGAAGTGGCGAGAGAAAAGGGCTACAATGCCAACGGATATTACCAGTTTGAGATCCCCTTTGAGGAGGGAGAGCTTAAGGCTGTAGCATGGGATACTGATGGAAAGCCTGCGGTGACCGACTGTATAGAGACTTCCGGCAATATAGCTGCCATAGAGCTTACACCATGGAAAAAGCCGGATGATGCAGATAAGGGATATATATATCAGCTGATACTGGAAGCCAAGGACGCAGAGGGCAGACCGGTGTTACATGAGGACTACGATATAGCTGTTAATGTTATGGGTGATGGCCTCCTTATGGGACTGGAAAACGGTAATTTGGCAGATAATACCCCATACTTTGAGAATGTCAGAAAAACTGCTCATGGCAAGCTGATGGTATATGTGAAAAAAACCGGAAAGGGTGCCATCCGTCTTAGATGCACCCACGGAAATGTGGAAACATGCTATGAGATATAAAATGCGTGTAGACATCATATCTACGCGCTAAGGGGCGTCTAGCCCCTTTTTTTCAAGCGGTAGTCTGTAGGACTGCATTTATAATGATTGTAGAAGGTTTTTGAAAAGTAAGAGCTGCTGCAAAATCCCAGAGATGAAGCGATCTCTGATACAGAAGAGGCAGAGTGAATAAGTAAAACAGTGGCTCTTCTCATTTTTTCCGTCTGTATATACTCATTTAAGGAAATATTGTAGTTTTTCCGGAATATGTCAAAAATCAGGCTTCTGTCGATGCCGCAGTACTCTGCGATATCAGCGGCTGTTATTTTTTCCTTTATATGCTCATCTATGTAGCGCTCGCATTTAATACAAAGGCCTGTGCGGAAAGGCAGATCTTTCTTTTTGTTTACCATACTGCATAGGTCGAAAGTGGCTCTTTCCACGGATTTAAGATTGATGGAAAGAGAGCCTCTCTGGGAGATCTGGGATATGGCAGAGTGGAAAATGGTGACTACATCTTCCTTGGGGGCATCGCCTTGTATGGCGGCCTGCCTGGCAGAAGACAGAAGAGGTATCATGAAATGATGTTCAGAATACAGGTATTCGTTGAAATCTTCTTTAATCGACACGGAGAATTTGGACCACAGTTCATATAAGGAGTCCTCGCGGCCGTTTTTCACAGCGTCAAATACCTGAGCCTCAAATAAGAGCAGCTCTTCGTATTCGGATTCAATGACCTGGGAGGATTCGTAGACAGTCTTGGCCTTGCGGGTAAGATTGTTGGAGTCCAGGATTACCTGAGGGGATACCTCTTTGTAATGCAACATCAGTATCAGCAGTGACAGGGCGTCGGTTAAGTAGGACTCGTCTACCAGTGGCAGCCTTAAGGACAATTCCTGTATCCTGTCCAGCTCCTTTTGAGTCAGCTGGCTTATGGAAGGATTCTGTACTTCCGGTGGCGAAAAAGGCATGGAAAAACAGGGTCCTACGAAGAGATAGTCGTTGGTGGGCAGGGGGATAATGGCTATGAAAGAGTTGTAAGGGGTATTTACCAGAAAAGGGATAGAGCTGTCCAGATTTTTGGCGTGGAACTGCATAAGCTCTCTTTGCATAAGCCCGGCAGGCAGGATGTAAGGGCCCATATCTTCAGGGAAGCAGTAAAGCGTATGGGCGTTTTCATCCATTACGGACAAGGGTATTCTGTAATAGCTGAAAAAGCGCTTTAATAAGTTATAATAAATTTCGGAAAATTTCATAAGGTTTGCTCCGATAGTTGTATTTTTTGCTCCGATAATTATAACATAATTTTTGACCTGATGCTATAATTAATACATATGGTTAATTATTATTTTATATGCAATAAATAATACTATGCTTTTGAGAAAGGAAGTATACTAAATGGAAGGCAGAAAAGACGAAAAATACCTGATGACACCCTACTCGCTGGATCCGGACCGCAACAGAGTAGACCCACGTGCCGGCGTTATCCCGCCTACAGTGGATATGGACGCTCCCTTCAGAGAGCCATTAGCGAGACTGGCCAAGGCCATTACCGACAGAGCCGCTGTCAAGCTTGGTAAGGAAAAAATCACAAAAGAGAGTCCTGAATACTGGGGCATCTACAATATGGTAACAGATGAGCAGTGTGAGATTGCGCTTAAGATGGAAAAGCGTAAGCCTAAGACTTTTGAGGAAATCCAGGCACTTTGTCCTGAGTATACAGCTGAGGTACTCCAGAAGCATCTTGATGAGATGAGTCTTAACGGTATCATCGAGTGGAACTACGAGAATGAAAAGCATGTTAAGCAGTATGTGCTTCCTATGTATGTGCCGGGCTCTGCGGAGTTCACAAATATGAGCAATAAGTCTTTTGCTGAGCATCCTGAGGTAGGACCTTTCTTCGAAAGAATGACACGTATTCCTCTTGAGGGACTTACACATATGGTGCCTCTGGGTGGCGCCGGTGTAGGTATGCATGTTATTCCTGTTGAGCATGCTATAGAAATGACCAATCAGTCCTCCAGTCTTGAACATATTTCTTACTGGCTTGAAAAGTATGAAGGCAAGTACGCTGCTTCCCCATGCTCATGCCGTAGATCACGTACAACTTTCGATGAAGGTTGTGCCGATGACCCTGAAGGCTGGTGTGTCGCAGTAGGTGATATGGCTGATTACGTTGTTGAGACCAATAAGGGTGGCCGTTATATCACCAAAGAAGAGGCTCTTGCTATCTTCAAGCAGGCTGAAGACAATGGATTTGTTCATCAGATTACCAATATCGACGGCCAGGACAAGATTTTCGCTATTTGTAACTGTAATGTAAATGTTTGTTATGCTCTTCGTACTTCCCAGCTTTTCAATACACCAAATATGTCCAGATCCGCTTATGTGGCTCATGTAGACAAGAAGAACTGTGTTGCCTGCGGTCGTTGCGTAGAGGTATGTCCTGCCGGTGCGGCTACTCTTGGTCAGAAGCTGTGTAAAAAGGATGGCAGTGAGGTTGTATATCCTAAGATGCCATTACCAAGTGAGCAGAAGTGGTCTAGAGAGATGTGGACAGAGGACTACAGAGATATCAACCGTATCAATACTCATAGGACCGGTACAGCTCCTTGTAAAACAGCCTGTCCTGCGCATATTCCTGTACAGGGTTACTTAAAGATGGCTTCACAGGGCAGATATGAAGAGGCACTGGCACTTATTAAGAAGTACAATCCGCTTCCTGCTGTCTGCGGTCATGTTTGTAACAGACGTTGTGAGGACGCTTGTACCCGTGCTACCATAGACCAGGCTCTGGCTATTGACGAAGTAAAGAAGTTTATTGCCATGCAGGATCTTAAGAGCGGCAATCCTTATGTAGCTCCAAAGGTAGTGCCTAAGATTCTGGGCGATTTTGATGAAAAGATTGCTATTATCGGTGCAGGCCCCGCAGGTATCTCCTGTGCTTATTATCTGGCTGAAAAGGGCTACAAGCCTGTTGTATTTGATAAGAATAAGAAGCCGGGCGGTATGGTAACCTACGGTATTCCTTCCTTCGTAATGGAAAAGGATATCATCGAGGCTGAGGTAGACGTACTGCGCAAGATGGGCGTAGATATCCGTCTGGGCGTAGAAGTAGGTAAGGATATTACTTTGAGCCAGTTGCGTCAGCAGGGCTTTAAGGCCTTTTATATCGCTATCGGTTGCCAGGGCGGCCGTGGCATCAATGTACCCGGAGAAAACGCTATCGGCGTAATGAAGGGTGTTGATCTTTTACATACAGTAATCGATGACGAGTCCTATCGTTTATCCGGCGATACAGTAGTTATCGGTGGTGGTAATGTGGCTATCGACGTTTCCCGTACAGCTGTTCGTTGCGGTTCATCTCATGTTTCCCAGGTATCACTGGAGACCCGCGATATTATGCCTGCTCTGCCTGAAGAAATCGAGCTGGCTGAGTCAGAGGGCATCGAGATTACCGGAGGCTGGGGACCAAAGGAGATCCTTACAGAGGATGGTCATGTAGTAGGCATTGTATTTAAGAGATGTACTCAGGTTAAGAATGCAGAAGGTCGTTTTGATCCAAAGTATGATGAAAACGATACTATGACTATTGCCTGCTCCAATGTCATCCTTTCAGTAGGTCAGTGTACTGAGTGGGGCAGGCTCTTAGAGGGCGAGAACGTTGAGTTCAGAGGTCCGGCTCCTGTTGCAGACAAGATCACTTTCCAGACATCAGTTCCTGATATTTTTGTTGGTGGTGATATGTTCTATGGCCCAAGATTTGCTATTGACGCTATTGCCTGCGGTAAAGAGGGTGCTATTTCCATTCACAGATATGTACAGCCTCATTCTTCACTTACAATTGGTCGTGATCCAAATTACTTCATTGAATTGGATAAGGACGATATCCTGGTAGAAAACTATGACAATACAGGTCGCCAGACTGCCAAGTATAAGGCTACAGATGGTCAGCTCTCCTTCCGTGATACCAAGCTCACTTTCACTGAGGAGCAGGTAAAGGCCGAGACAGCCAGATGTCTGGGCTGCGGTGCTTCCATCATCGACCCTAACAAGTGCGTAGGCTGTGGCTTATGTACCACCAGATGTGAATTTGACGCGATTAAGCTTACCAGAGACAATCCTGATGCTTCTAACATGAGAAAAGCAGAGGACAAGCTTAAGTACATTCTTCCAAATGGCCTTAAGCAGGCTATTAAGAGGCCTTTTGTAAAAAAGACTCCAAAGGAAACCGCTTGGCTTGAATAATGTCAGAGGGACGTTTCTCACTGTCAACTTTTTAGCTCCGCTTGTTCCCCGGGCTTGCAGATGTCGGGCTGAGGTGTGGGATGTATGCTGTTTTGAAATGATAATATTATATGCCACGCTGCAAAGCACTCCCATCTACCATTAGTTGAGTACTTTGTCGGCGTGGTTTTTTTATTGTTTTCCTGCAGCATATATTTCACGCCCCCCCACCAGCCCGAAACAGATACCGCCGGTAGGGCCTTTCGTTTCATATTTTTCCTATTGACAAAAGCGAATAGATTGCATACAATTAAAAAGTAATCAATCAGACTAAAGATGGGACGTGAATTAACATGAAAAAGATATGGAAAAGAATTTTAGCCATTGTTTTGGCTTTAACAATAGTTATTGTAGGAATAAATATATGGAGTAACCATAAAGGAAAGTCCAAGTCAGACCTTAAATTTGTATTTGTGCATGGTTTATCTGGGTGGGGACACTACGATGCTATTAATAATTTTATGCCATACTGGGGGCTGACAGGAGGAAGCATAACAAAGTATCTGGGCAGGCAGGGATATGATTGTTATGAGCCTTCAGTGGCGCCGGCAGGCAGCGCATGGGATAGGGCTTGCGAGCTTTATGCAGAACTTACCGGAAGTCGGGTGGATTATGGCAAGGAACATAGCGAGCGATGCAATCATGAGCGTTATGGTGAAGATTATTCGAAAAAGCCCTTGATGAGGGACTTTGAAAATTCTAAAATAGTGCTTATAGGTCATTCCTTTGGTGGTGCTACCATTCGTCTTTTTTCAGAGATTTTGGTAAATGGTGCAGAAGCAGAGCAGCAGGTAAGTGATGACGATGATATTTCCCCATTTTTTAAGGGCGGTGATACAGAGAGGATATTTGCTATTATTACCCTGGCAGCCCCCAGTAATGGCACCACTGCATACGACATGTATGAGGATGACAGCTTTGATGTGGACGCTTTCTCTATCCCTCAAAAGTATATTAAAGCCGGCAATACTATGTCCAAAGGGACCAAGGCGGAAAAGGACGGCAGAATAGAAGAGGACTATGCAGCTTTTGATATGCATATAGATAATGCACAGGAGTTAAATAAGAGAATAACCACCTTCGAAAACGTGTATTATTTTGCATATCCATGTTCTACGACTGTGTCAAATGATGATGGCGAAAAAGTGCCGGATGCGAAGATTACAGAAAGCCTTTTTATGAAAAGTGCCATTCTTATGAGCAAGTACGCGGGAGTTACCAAGGGCGGGATAACTATCGATGAAAGCTGGCAGTCCAATGACGGTCTGGTTAATGAAGTGTCAGCTATGGCACCCAGCTTTGCTCCTTCTAAGATCTTTACGGAAGGGGAGCAACTGCAACCCGGCTGTTATTATGTTATGCCTACCCGTGTGGGAGACCATATGTATTTTCAGGGTGGCTTGACCAAGAGAGTTAAAATCAAACCGTTTTATTTGGAATTGGTTCAGATGATAAACAAGCTTTACGAATAAAAAGGAGGCAACTATGGCAAACGTATTAGAAACGATCAGAACAAGAAGCTCCATCAGGGCTTACAGCAGCGAAAAGCTTACCGAGGAGCAGGTAAAGAGCCTCACACCTACAATTTTGAAAAGGATGTAACCATTTTATAATTTGCAATAATGTCTGCAGTTCTAAGTTGTCAGCTTCTTGTCTGGCAACTTTTTTTTGATTTTTTGTTCATTGTATGTTTATTGATTCAAGCAGATAAGTAAATTATCATACAATCGTAGAATTATATGCGTAAGTGGCCACAAAAGGAGATAGGATGAGAAAGCGTTTTGGCGTAAGCTTAACAATTTACTTTGTTGCTGTAGTTTTGGTATCTATTTTGATATCAGTACTTATGATGAAATCGAATACTGAGAAAATCATGATGGAAAATGCCAATTTGTCCAGTGAACAGACCCTAACTGTGGCCATGGATGAATTTGGCAAATACCTGAGAATACTTAATCTTCCTGTGGATTTGATGACCAGAAGAAATGAGTTTAAGAAGCTGGATCAGAATTATTCAGAATCATCAGTAAGTAATATCGAAGATAATCTTTTGTCTGCTCTTAAAGTAATTCCAAGTTCTGAAAGGACATATTACTCGACAGCTAGCGGCTATTACATTCAGGCCAAAATGTCAGTTTCGGAGGATGGCAAAAAGACAGGAGAGTATTTATCCGAAGAAGGGGTAAATAAGACTTACGAAGACTGGTATGCCAATTCTATTGGAGTGCCAGCCAGAAATGATGTTTATGGGTATGTGACCAAGCCATTTACCAATGATGAGGGGGTCAGGGTGTTTACCCTGTCACAGGCAATTAAGACATCCGGTGAATATGTTGGCGTTGTCTGCATGGAGATAAATGAAAGTGCCCTCATAGATTTTGTAAATTCGATCGAACTTATGAATACAGGTTTTACCATTCTCGTGGATGAGAAAGGTAATACCATGGTGAAAAATGATAAAGCCAAGGAAATATCAGGGAATGTTTCCGCTTTTCTGGATTTTTCCGGCTTGTGTGAAAAGGCCGAAAAGGCTGTTGAAACCGATGAAAATGGCTCTGCCATAGGGTATGCAACAGCTTCTATGAAGGCTAGGATTTATGGAAAGAATTATTATGTGACATTGGTGAAGGATCCTATCACAGAATGGTATTTACTGGGATTCTTAAGCGATTCTGAGACATCAGCAGCTATAGCAAAAGTAGTAAGAAAATCGAATCTGTCGATTTTCCTGGCGCTGGCTATATCTGTTCTTGCATCAGTGCTTATATCTCATCAGATTTCCAAAGAGTTGAGAAAGGTTAATGATACTTCTGCTACCTTGGCAGCAGGCGACCTTACTAAGAGGCTGGAAACAAAGCGAAAAGATGAATTTGGCGAAATGGAGCGCAACTTCAACCGCATGAGCGAGGATCTAAGTGTTCTCATACGTGAAGTCAGTGATAAGTCCAATATAATTACCAAGGTGGCAGATGATGTCACACAGGTAGTGGAAGAAACAAAGCATATTTCAGGTCAGGTAACAATTGCTATTAATTCTGTAACAGACGGTGCTATAGAGCAATCCTCAGCCACTCAGGAGGCTACCGGCAAGGTAGAAGATTTGGCTGAGAGCTTGGAAAGGTCTACGGAAAAAATAAAGACTGTGGGACAGCATTCCAAAGAAACAAAGGAATTGAGCCGAAAAGGTAATGAAATCCTTGGTAATCTTCATGAAAGCTCAGAAAAAGCTAAGAAGAATGCTGAAATATCGGTAGTAACAATGGTGGATATGCTGAAAGCACTGGATAAGATTGACTACATATCTGATGCTATTTCAGACATCACATCTCAGACCAATCT
>JAZUFN010000010.1:0-3604 GCA_045640725.1 Lachnospiraceae bacterium | reverse complement strand
CACCAATACCGAGGCCGAGCACATCATCTTTTAAAATGCCCTTTTCTTCCATTTTGGCATAAATTGCATTTTTAATGTCTGCCGGTACATTCATACCACCGTTGGATCTGTCTGTTACAATTTCCCAGGTCTCCAAAAGCTCGCCTTCATTTGTAAAAAGACCAAGCTTAACTGTTGTACCACCAATATCTGAACCAAAAATATACTTCATTTCTTATCCTTTCTGCCGAAGGTAGTTTACTCGCATACTTTGTATGCGAGAAAGGATGCCCGTCCGGCGAGGACTATCATAAGCTTTCGCAAGAAAGCGCGTCCTCTTTTATCCTTTCTGCCGATGCACTCCTTAATTTGTATTGGAGTCTTTTCCACCATTCATAATATTATTCATAACTCTCTTGTAGAGCTCCTGACCGGCATTATATCCCATCTTCTTCTGTCTGTGATTAACAGCTGCAGACTCTACAATAATAGCCAGATTTCTGCCCGGACGAATAGGGAGATCGTGGCATACTACCTTGTTACCCAAATACTCAGTGTACTTCTCTTCAAGTCCCATACGGTCGTATTCTTTTTCCTTATTCCAATCTTCCAAACGAATGACCAGGTCAATCTGCTGTGTCTCTTTAACAGACTCAACACCGAAAAGATTTTTTACATCAATAATACCGATGCCTCGAAGCTCAATAAGGTGTTTAGTAATGGCAGGAGCCGTACCGATAAGGGTAACATCACTTACTTTTTTTATTTCCACTACATCATCAGCTACCAGTCTGTGCCCGCGTTTAATCAACTCCAGAGCAGCCTCAGACTTACCAATACCGGACTCTCCCGTAATCAGAATACCTTCACCATAAACGTCTACCAATACGCCATGAATAGCAATACGTGGAGCCAGCTCAACTTTTAACCATCTGATAACCTCGCCCATAAGCTCAGAGGTACTTTTTTCCGACATGAAAAGCGGCACACCACTCTCTACCGCCATAGCCTTAACCTCAGGCGCAATTTCCATGCCTCTGCAGAAAATAATAGCAGGGATCTTAAAGCTCATAAGCTTTTTCATCACCTCAATGCCCTTATCCTCCATCTGATCCATGTAGGCATACTCAACCTGACCGATAATCTGCAATCTCTCAAAATTGAAGTAATCATAAAAGCCTGCCAACTGCAAGGCCGGACGATTTACTTCCATTTCGGAGACCACTCTGTCTTGAAGACTGATTTCCGGTGTCAGATAAGTAAGCTTCATTGCTTCTTGAAGTTTTTCAAGTGTAACTGAATACATATTATCTCCTCGTATCTTCTTTATTTATGCTCTTCCAAAAACTTCTTTATACTTTCGGCGGCAGGCATATTCATGCCGGGGAGCGAACTAAGCTCCTCCAGCGGAGCATCTCTCAGAGCCTGCAGACTATCATAATGCCTCATAAGCTCTATCCTGCGCTTTTCACCTATACCCGGAATATCATCCAAAATTGAATGAGTCTGAGCCTTGCCACGAAGATTTCTATGATAGGTAATGGCAAAACGATGGGTCTCATCCTGGATTCTGGTAACCAGGTGAAAGCCCTCAGAAGAAGTATCTATGGATATTTCTCTATCCTCATACCAAAGTCCTCTGGTCCTGTGTCTGTCATCCTTTACCATACCACAAACAGGAATACTAAGGCCAAGGCCGCGAATCACCTCAAGTACAGAATTCACCTGTCCTCTTCCGCCGTCTATTAATAATAAATCCGGAAATCTGACAAAAGAATCATTTCCGTTTTCTTCTTGCTTTTCTCTTTCTCTCAGGCCATGCTCAAAACGCCTGGTCAACACTTCTTTCATGCTACCGTAATCGTCTGCACCCACTATAGTTCTGGTCTTAAAACGTCGGTAGTCCGACTTTTTAGGTCGCCCTCCTTCAAAAACCACCATGGAAGCAACATTTTCAAAGCCTTGAGTATTGGAAATGTCATACGACTCTATTCTATATAATTCAGGCAGGTTAAGCAAGTCTTTTATTTCATTCATGGCCCCTGTAGTCCTGTCCTCAGCCCTTTTTAATTTCAGATCATCATGATCAAAGGTCATGCGGGCATTTTCCACGGCCATTTCAATGAGGCGCTTTTTGTCACCTTTAAGCGGGGTAAAAATAGAAACTTTATGACCTCTAAGCTCCGATAAAAAACCGACCATCTGCTGAATTTCTTCCTGCGGAAGCTCTGTGGAAATATATATTTCTTTCGGGATATGAGGAGTGCCGGAATAATACTGATTAATAAAAGAAACCATTATTTCAGCGTCAGTATCATTTTCTACATGTGTAAGATGGAAATTATCCCGTCCTATCAGCTTGCCCTCTCTGATAAAAAAGCAGGATACTACTGCAGAAGCAGCCCCCTTGAAGACACCCAAAACGTCTCGATCATTATTGTCACATTGGTCTGCCTTCTGGGCCTGATCCAGCCTCATTACAGAAGTAATAAGGTCCCTGAGCTCTGCCGCTCTCTCAAATTCCATATTTTCGGAATACTTTAACATACTTTCTCTGAGGCCACTAATCACCTCGTCATAGTGACCATTCAGAAAACTTACACATTTATCCACTTGCGCTGCATAGACCTGTCTGTCCACATCGCCCTGGCAAGGGGCCGGACATCTGCCCATGGAATGATAGAGACAGGGTCTGTCGTTCACCTTTTTTCCGGTAAGAATGCTGCTGCAAGATCTGATATCATATATCTTTTTCAACAGATCAATAGTATCATGCACTGCTTCTCCAGAGGTATATGGCCCAAAATATCTGGCACTGTCCTTCTTACGCTCTCTGGCCATCATGATGCGGGGATATGGCTCGTTAGTAGTGATTTTTATGTAGGGGTAGTGCTTATCATCCTTCAGCATGGTGTTGTATTTGGGCCTGTGTTCTTTAATAAGATTACATTCCAAAATAAGGGCTTCAGACTCCGATGCCACTACAATATACTCAAACCACGCTACCTGGCTTACCATTTTTTTAACTTTTGGAGTATGCTGTTTGTTTTCACGAAAATACTGTCGTACCCTGTTTTTGAGTACGACAGCCTTGCCGACATAAATAATCTCGTCGGATGAATTATGCATAATATAAACTCCAGGCTTATCCGGAAGTTTTTTCAGTTCTTCTTCTAAGTTAAATTCCATCGGTTGTTTCTGCAACTGTATCTGTGCTTTCCTCAGTAGCTACTTCACTAACTACTTCTGTAGCTTCCTCATTAGCTTCTGCCACTTCAGTAACCACAGGATTGCCGTTTTCATCAATACCCTTCAGACTTCTGTAAATCTCCATGAATTCCTTACCGGTAATGCTTTCTTTGTCAATAAGTACCTGTGCAATGGCATCAAGGATTTCACGATTGTCCTCTATTTTCTGCTTGGCATCATTGTAGCAATCTGTAATGATTTTACGAACCTCAAGATCTATCTCAGCCTCTGTAGTCTGTGCACACTGAGACACAGAACGACCATCCAGATACTGATTCTCAGTGGACTCCAGCATTACCATGCCGAATTTTTCACTCATACCATATCTGGTAATCATGGCTCTGGCTATACCTGTAGCCTGTTCTATATCATTGGC
>JAZUFN010000009.1:0-8001 GCA_045640725.1 Lachnospiraceae bacterium | reverse complement strand
TAGATACCTCCCGTGATTGCTGCGTCAAGGCATAAGGGATTGTTTGATTCCAAAGAGTGGCATATATCTTTCTCCCCTGGAGAAGGATCATGCAAATTGAGTGGTACCGCGGATGTTTTGCACCCGTCTCAATGATTTTTGAGACAGGGTGCTTTTTCTATACAGATAGGCAGCTTATCCGGTCTCAGTACTCTTCTGATTATTTCTTTATAAGAAAGGAAGCTTTATTATGATGGATTGTACCAAGTATCGCCCGGGATATTATCTCCCACCTGTAATGACCTATGACTGGGTCAAAAAAGACCATATCGAAACCGCTCCCAAATGGTGCAGCGTGGACATGAGAGACGGCAACCAAGCCCTCGTGATCCCCATGAATCTGGAGGAAAAGCTGGAGTTCTACAAGATGCTTATAGCAGTAGGCTTCAAGGAAATAGAAGTAGGTTTTCCTGCCGCATCTCAGACAGAGTATGAATTTCTTCGTACACTTATAGATAATGACATGATTCCTGATGACGTCACAGTGCAGTGCCTTACCCAGTGCAGAGAGCACATTATCAGAAAGACTTTCGAAGCCTGCAAGGGTGCGCCTTCAGCCATTATTCACTTCTATAATTCCGTATCAGTAGCTCAGCGCGAACAAGTATTTAAAAAAGATAAGGAAGAGATTAAGAAGATAGCTGTGGATGGTGCCAAGCTGGTAAAACAGCTGGCAAAGGAATACGAGGGCAATTTCAGATTTGAATATTCTCCGGAAAGCTTTACCGGTACAGAACCTGAGTACGCACTGGAAGTATGTAATGCAGTACTGGATATCTTAGAGCCGGGACCTGATAACAACGTTATCATTAATCTCCCTGTTACAGTAGAGATGAGCCTCCCTCATATCTACGCGTCTCAGGTAGAGTATATGCATAAAAATCTCAAATATCGTGAGTACGTGACTATCTCACTTCACCCCCACAATGACCGTGGTACAGGAGTGGCAGATACTGAGCTGGCTCTTTTGGCAGGCGCTGATCGAGTGGAAGGCACTCTCTTCGGTAACGGAGAACGTACCGGCAACGTAGACATCATCACTCTGGCCATGAACATGTACAGCCACGGTGTGGATCCAAAGCTTGATTTTTCCAATATGCCGGAGCTTTGTGAGATATATGAAAAATGCACCCGTATGAAGGTCAGCGAGCGTAGCCCTTATGCAGGAGCGCTGGTATTTGCAGCCTTCTCCGGCAGTCATCAGGATGCCATCGCTAAGGGTATGAACTGGAGAAAAGAAAAAGAGCTGCATCAGTGGACAGTACCTTATATTCCTATCGATCCAAAGGATATTTCCCGTACCTACGATGCAGATGTTATAAGAGTAAACAGCCAGTCCGGTAAGGGCGGCATCGGATACCTCTTAGAGCAGACCTACGGCTACAATCTTCCTGCAAAAATGCGAGAGCATTTTTCCTACCTTTGCAAAGATGTTTCCGACAAGGAGCATAAGGAGCTCAAGGTGGCAGAAGTACTGGATATTTTCCACAACAGCTACTTTGACTGCGAGTCTCCTATAGATCTTGGTGAAATCAATTACCAGATTGATGGTGAGGATGTTTCCGCAGAAGTCACATTTACCAAGGCCGGAAAAACACAGGTTATCCGCTCTTCAGGCAACGGTTTCCTGGACTCTGTATCCAATGCCCTCAAGTGGTTCTCAGACGAGGATTACGTATTAAAGGTCTATACAGAACACTCTCTTCAATCTGAATCCTCCAAGTCCACCGCTGTGGCTTACATAGGCATCGAAGCTAAAGGCGGACAAATGTTCTGGGGTTGCGGTAAAAACACAGATATCACCAGAGCTTCAGCTCAGGCCCTGGTAGCTGCTTTCAATAACAGCTGCCGCTAAATATAAAGGAGATAACACAATGGGAATGACCATGACACAAAAAATCCTGGCTGCTCATGCAGGCCTTCCTGCAGTAAAAGCCGGACAGCTTATAAATGCCAAGCTGGACATAGTGCTGGGTAATGATATTACCACACCTGTGGCAGTGAATGAATTTACTAAAAACGGATTTACAGAGGTCTTCGATAAAGACCGCATCGCTATAGTTTTGGACCATTTCGTCCCTAATAAAGATATTAAGGCTGCCGAGCAATCCAAGCAGTGCCGTGAGTTTGCCTGCAGTCACTGTGTCAGCCACTTCTACGATGTCGGAAAAATGGGTATAGAGCATGCTCTTTTACCTGAACAGGGCGTAGTTACAGCCGGTGACTGCATCATCGGTGCAGACAGCCACACCTGTACCTACGGAGCTCTGGGTGCTTTTTCCACAGGCGTTGGCTCTACCGACATGGCAGCCGGCATGGCTACCGGAATGGCCTGGTTCAAGGTGCCCGCAGCCATCAAGTTCAATCTCACAGGCAAGCTTCCCTCCAATTGCTCCGGTAAGGATATCATACTCTACATCATAGGAAAAATCGGAGTAGACGGTGCTCTTTACAAATCCATGGAATTTGTAGGTGAAGGTGTTAAGACTCTTACTATGGACGACAGACTCTGCATCTGCAATATGGCCATTGAGGCCGGTGCCAAAAACGGCATCTTCCCTGTAGATGATGTGACCCGTGCCTACATGAAGGGGCGTACCGAACGTCAGCCTGTAGAGTATACAGCTGATTGCGATGCTGAGTACGAGCAGACTTTCGACATCGATTTAAGCACTCTGGTGCCTATCGTTGCCTGCCCTCACCTTCCTGAAAATACTAAGCCCGCTACAGAGCTTACAGATATCAAGATTGATCAGGTAGTTATAGGCTCCTGTACCAATGGCCGTATGGAGGATATGGAAGCCGCTCACCTTATCCTTAAGGGCAAAAAAGTGGCTGATGGTGTTCGTTGCATAATCATTCCTGCCACTATGCAGATTTATCGTGATTGTATCACCAAGGGCTATATCACAGACTTTATCGATGCCGGTGCAGTGGTCTCCACTCCTACCTGCGGTCCTTGTCTGGGTGGCTACATGGGTATCCTGGCAGAGGGCGAAAGATGCATCTCTACCACCAATCGTAACTTTGTAGGCCGTATGGGCCATGTGAAGAGTGAAGTATATCTGGCCAGCCCTTATACAGCCGCTGCCAGTGCGCTTACAGGCTACATCACCAATCCGGAGGTACAGTAATGAATACTAAAGGAACCGTTTATAAATACCCTGATAATGTCGATACAGATGTTATCATCCCTGCACGTTATTTGAACACTTCCGTGGCAACAGAGCTGGCACTTCACTGTATGGAGGATATAGATGCAGACTACGTGAAAAAAGTAAAGCCCGGTGATGTTATGGTGGCCGGCTGGAACTTTGGCTGTGGCTCCTCCCGTGAGCATGCTCCACTGGTCATAAAGACCTGCGGTACAGGTTGCGTCATCGCCAAGAGCTTCGCCAGAATTTTTTACAGAAACGCCATTAATATCGGCCTTCCCATTCTGGAGTGCGTGGAAGCAGCAGAAGAAATCCAGCCCGGCGATATCGTGTCCGTGGATTTTAACACCGGTATCATTACCGACGAGACCACAGGCAAGACCTATCAGGCTGAGCCTTTTCCTGAATTTATTCAGAATATTATTACAGCCGGCGGTTTGCTTAAGTCCTTGAAAAAGTAAATCATTTAGAGGAATTTGAGAGGTTTTCTATGAATAAGAATATTGCGGTTATTCGTGGTGACGGCATCGGTCCCGAGATCGTCAACGAAGCCATTAAGGTCCTTAATAAAATAGCAGAAAAGTATGGTCATACTTTTTCCTATACAGATGTGGATATGGGCGGTATAGCCATAGACAAGCATGGTGATCCACTGCCGGAGTCAGAACTTCAGAAATGCCTGGCTTCCGACAGCGTACTCCTGGGTGCTGTGGGCGGCCCCAAGTGGAATGATGTTCCGGGTCCCAAGCGTCCTGAAAAAGGTCTGCTCCGCCTCCGTGCCGGCATGGGAGTATATTCCAACAATCGCCCTGCCAAAATCTGGCCTCAGCTCTCTGCCGCTTCTCCGTTAAAGGCTGAAATCGTAGACAAGGGTATTGATTTTATCATTGTTCGTGAGCTTATCGGCGGTATCTACTTCGGCAGTCATGAGACCCATGAGGAAAACGGTGAAAAAGTAGCGGTAGATATGATGCCCTACTCCGAGTCAGAAATCGAGCGCATCGGTCGTATCGGCTTTGAGACCGCCAGAAAGAGAAATAAGCGCTTAACTTCAGTAGAAAAAAGCAATGTTTTGGACTGCAGCCGTCTGTGGAAAAGTGTTATGCATCGTCTGGCTGCTGAATATCCGGATGTTGAACTTTCCGACATGCTGGTAGATAACTGCGCCATGCAGATAGTAAAAGATCCTTCTCAGTTCGATGTAGTAGTGACAGAAAACATGTTTGGTGATATTCTATCAGATGAAGCCTCCATGATTACAGGCTCCATCGGCATGATTCCTTCTTCATCACTGGGCGCCGGCACTGTAGGTCTCTACGAGCCTATCCACGGTTCAGCCCCTGATATCGCAGGTATGAACATTGCCAATCCCATTGGTACTATTCTTTCCGCAGCCATGATGCTTCGTTTTTCCTTCGACATGACTGAAGAAGCTGATGCTATCGAAGCTGCTGTCGGTAAGGTACTGGATGCCGGTTATAGAACCAAAGATATTATGCCGGAAAATGGCGAAGCTGCAGGTCTTAAGCCTGCTGTCTGCAGTCAGATTGGCGACCTTATTGCAGAATCTATTTAAGATATAAAGGAGTTTTTCTAATGACATTATCAGGAGCAGACATCATCGTAAAGACTCTGATTGACGAAGGTGTAGACGTTGTTTTCGGCTACCCGGGCGGTCAGATCATTAACGTATATGATTCCTTGTACAAGTATCAGGACGAGATTCGTCACGTTTTGGCAGCCCATGAGCAGGGTGCCAGCCATGCAGCAGACGGATACGCCCGCGCCACAGGCAAGGTAGGCGTTGTTATCGCTACTTCCGGTCCAGGCGCTACCAATCTGGTAACAGGTATATCCACAGCCTACCTGGACTCCATTCCTATGGTGGCCATCACAGGTAACGTGCCCACTTCCTCCCTTGGTACCGATTCTTTCCAGGAAATAGATATTACAGGTATTACCCTTCCTGTAACCAAGCATAATTACATTGTTGGCGATATCTCTGAGCTTCAGGAGACTATCCATGAAGCCTTCGTTCTGGCAGCTTCCGGCAAGCCCGGTCCTGTCCTTATCGATGTTCCCAAAGATATCCAGATCGCAAAATATGAATATGAACCTTTGCCAAAAGCTGAAAAAACAGAAGCCTTTGCAGCAAAGGATGCTCGTATAGAAGAGGCTGCTGCCATTATTAATGCAGCGGACAGACCCTTTGTATACTTCGGTGGCGGTGTGCTGGCTGCAGATGCCGAGGATCTGGTAACAGCCATTGCAGAAAAAATCGACGCCCCTATCGGATGCTCTCTTATGGGAATAACAGGTGTTCCCACTGACCATCCCCGTTTTCTGGGAATGCAGGGTATGCATGGCCATTACGCATCTTCCATTGCCATGTCACATGCAGACTGTGTTATCTCTCTGGGCGTTAGATTTAACGACCGTGTTACAGGCAACCGTAAAAAATTTGCTCTCAACACTTCCATCGTTCAGATTGACATCGATGGTGCAGAGCTGGGTAAGACTACCAATCCTGCTGTTGCCCTGAGAGGTGACGTTAAAAAGACCCTCGAGAAGCTTCTCCCTCTCCTTAAGGAACGTAAAAATCCTTTCTGGATGAGCAGAGTAGAGGATTTTAGAGAAAAAGAAAAGTCCGGTAGCGATACTCGCCCCGGTATGACCCCAAAGGCAGTAATGGATGTGGTAAATAAGCATCTTACTCCCAAAACTCCTGTAGCCACAGACGTAGGTCAGCATCAGATGTGGGCTGCCCAATACTTAAAGTTTTCCGAGCCTCGTCGTTTCCTGACCTCAGGTGGTCTGGGTACCATGGGCTTTGGTATGGGCGCTGCTATCGGTGGTGTTACCGGTACAGGTCATCATGGACTTTTGGTAACAGGTGACGGCTCCTTCGGTATGTGCCTGAATGAAATGGCTACGGCTGTTCACGAAAATGTACCTTTGGTAATTCTTCTCTTAAATAACGGTGTACTGGGTATGGTACGTCAGTGGCAGACTCTTTTCTTCGATAAGCATTATTCCAACACTGTTCTGGATCGCCAGACCGACTTTGTGAAGCTGGCAGACGCCTTTGGCGCCAAAGGTAAGCGCATAGCCTCCCTGGAAGAGCTGGATGCAGCACTGACAGAAGCTTTTGACTACAACGGTCCCTTCCTCATCGAGTGCCCTATCGGCAAAGATGAGATGGTACTGCCTATGTTGCCACCAAATGGCTCCATGGATCAAATTATCACGGAGGTAAAGATGTAATGGCACATTTCACAATAGCAGTACTGGTAAAGAACCAGTTTGGCGTTCTGAACAGAGTCACTTCCATGTTCAGAAGACGTCGTTTCAATATTCAGAGCCTTACGGTATCTGAAACAGAATCCCCTGAATTTTCCCGTATCACCCTCTCTTCTTTCGGTGAAGAGGCTGAGAAAAAGCAGGTTATAGAGCAGCTCTACAAGCTGACTGATGTAGTATCCATAAAGGAGCTTACTTCCGATAACGCTATTAACAATGAGCTCCTTCTCATAAAAATGAAAAACGATCCCGAATCCCGCAGAGATATTCTGGCTGCTGTTGATGCTTACCGTGGCAAGACAGTGGATTACACCAGAGAATCCATGGTGATTCAGGTAGTGGGCAACAATCACATTATCGATTCATTTATAGATCTTATGAGAGACTATGAGATACTGGAGCTCTGCCGTACCGGCATTGTAGCTCTTGAGCGTGGCAGCTCCACCCTTTCCGAGGGCGTACAGGCGTAATTAATTTTTTCAAATATAAAAACAATAAGAGAGGTAAAATATCATGGCAAAAGAATCAAGAATCTTTTATCAGCAGGACTGCGATCTTAATAAGCTTGCAGGCAAGACAGTAGCAATCATCGGTTATGGCTCCCAGGGCCACGCACACGCACTGAATCTCAAGGAGTCAGGCGTACACGTAATCGTAGGCCTTTACAAGGGTTCTAAGAGCTGGGCTAAGGCTGAAGCTCAGGGCCTTGAGGTATTCGAGGCAGCAGAGGCAGCAAAACAGGCTGACCTTATTATGATCCTCATCAACGATGAGAAGCAGGCTAAGCTCTACAAAGAGTCCATCGAGCCAAATCTTACAGCCGGTAAGACCCTGGCATTCGCTCACGGCTTCAACATCCATTTTGGCTGCATTAAGCCTCCGAAGGATGTAAACGTTATTATGATTGCTCCAAAGGGTCCTGGCCATACAGTACGTTCCGAGTACCAGGCAGGTAAGGGTGTTCCTTGTCTTATCGCTGTTGAGCAGGATGCTACAGGCGATGCATGGGAAATCGGTCTTGCATACGCTTTGGGTATCGGCGGTGCCAGAGCAGGCGTTCTGGAGACTAACTTCCGTACAGAGACAGAAACAGACCTCTTCGGTGAGCAGGCAGTTCTTTGTGGTGGTGTATGTGCACTTATGCAGGCTGGTTTCGAGACTCTTACAGAGGCTGGTTATGATCCACGTAATGCATACTTCGAGTGTATCCATGAGATGAAACTGATCGTAGATCTGATCTACCAGTCAGGTTTCGCAGGAATGAGATATTCTATCTCTAACACAGCTGAATATGGTGATTATATCACAGGTCCTAAGATCATCACAGAAGAGACAAAGAAAGCTATGAAGAAAGTTCTTTCTGATATCCAGGACGGAACATTCGCAAAAGATTTCTTATTAGATATGTCAGGTGCAGGCCAGCAGGTACACTTCAACGCTATGAGAAAGCTTCATGCTGAGCATCCATCTGAAAAGGTTGGCGAAGAAATTCGTAAACTTTACAGCT
>JAZUFN010000008.1:0-18396 GCA_045640725.1 Lachnospiraceae bacterium | reverse complement strand
ATAATAAAAAATATAATATTTAAATACTGGATAAAGTATGAGTAGAAGTATGAGTTATTATAATTTGAAAGGAAAAGACTGTTGAAAACCGGTTATAAATCTATAAAAATAATAAAGTGGTTTGGATTTCTTGTTTTATTGCTGGTTGTAGTTAATATGATTATATCAGCAGTAACCAATAAGGCTAATATAGACAGGACTACGGCTGTCACATCTATGGAAAAATGGGCCTTTCACGATGCAGATGGACATAGGAAGGATATAAATGTTCCTTGTTCCATGAATGTCCCAAAAGGACAGCATTATTCCATCTCTTCGGTTATACCTGATGTGGATATGGCTGCTAATACCATGATTTTTATTAATGCTATCCAGACGGATGTAGAGGTGTGGATCGGGGATGAAAAACGTCTTAGTTTTCTGGGAAAGGATATGAGCATTCCGCTTATAAATGCTCCTACTCGGTACCTTTTTGTGCCGGTAACCAGGGATGATATAGGAAAGACCATTACTATAGAATTTATGAGTATGACCAGACATAGCGGTCGTGTTCCTGGAATTGCCATAGCTACTGAAAGTTCCATATGGATGAAGGAAATGGCGAGCCATGGTATTTCTTTCATGTTTTGCATATTTGGTATTGTAGTGGCTATTACTACTTTTGCCTCTTCGTTTATGACTTTCGGCACTTTTAATGGGAAAAGTTTGAGATACTTAAGCATAGCGGGCCTCACCATGTCACTTTGGCTGTTCTGCGAACATCGTCTCAATCAGTTGCTATTTAGTGAGCCGCTAATTACCGGTTTATTTACTTATATTTTTGTCATATTACTACCTATTCCTCTCATTATGTTTTTCAATACTGTAGAGGGAAAAAGGCATGAAAAGCTGTTTAATATCGAGGTGGCGGTTGTTTTTACTGAATTTATCGTATTAACACTGCTACAGTTTTTTACCAATATCAGCTATTCCATCACATTACCTGTTCATTACGGACTCACTGTCCTGGTGACAGCATCTGCAGTAATTATAATAATTAAGGATTGCATCGATCCTGAAAAACATATAAAATCCTATATGTATTCAGCCGTGGGTATAATTGTGCTGGGAGTAACCTCAATTATTGAAATTATATGTCTGGTTACTCGTGATTTTTACGTTATCGGCGCATTTATTATTCCGGGACTTATTATTACCGTTTTTTCAACTACTTTACAGCAGGCAAAAGATTCAATTGAAGAAAGTGAGAAAAAGCGACGTCTTCAGGAAGAGGCTACCATAAATACCATTCGCATTATTGCTGGCGCCATTGATGCCAGAGATGAGTATACCGGTGGTCATTCCTCCAGAGTGGCTTACTATGCCTCTACTCTGATCAAGGAGATGGGCTATAGCGATCAGGATGTAAATGATGTTTATTATGTAGGACTTTTGCATGATATTGGTAAAATCGGTATTCCGGATAGTATTTTGAACAAATCCGGAAAATTAACCTCCGACGAATACCATTTAATGAAGTTTCATTCTGTTATTGGTGCAGAATTACTGTCTAAAATGGATACGGATGAAAGGCTTATTCAGGGTATCAGAAGTCATCATGAGAGATATGACGGTACCGGTTATCCTGATGGTCTTAAAGGTGAAGAAATTCCAAAGATTGCCCGTATTTTGTGTATTGCAGACAGCTATGATGCTATGACATCAAATCGTGTATACAGACACAGACTTACAGCAGAGCAGGTTGAAGCAGAGATTATGAAAAATGCCGGTACTCAGTTTGATCCTGAGCTGGCTCGTATTTTCTGCAATCTTATTTCCACAGGCGTTATATCACCATCTACATATGACGGCTTTGAGGCTAGTGAAGATGGGAAGCTTAGCAAAGCGGCCGTTATTCAAAGGATGATCACTCAGCCTGTAGATTTTGCAGGAGCTAATGAAGTAAATCGTCCTGAATTCATGCGCATGTTAATGTATATTCTTAAAATAGCTGAAAAGAATAATACTGATACCTGTGTATTGTTATTTACATTGAAAGTACATGGAGATATTGAGCTTTCAAAAGATGAAATTATAAGAGGCGTGGGAATGCTGGCCAATGCCATGTCCCAGACCAGCAGACGAACGGATGTAGTGACTCAGTATTCCGAGACCCAAAGAGTGGTGGCACTAATAGGTACCAGTGGCAGGGATTACAAGGTTCTTGCTGATGATACTATTAGGATTTTCAACGAAATGGATTCTGCGAGAAAATATGATGTAGATTATCGTGTGATAGATTGGAAAAATGAACAGCTATAAGATATATTAGGGGGAGATTATGGCAAATTCTAACACAAAGTTGGTAGGGGCTCGAATTTTTCTGAGGGATCCCGGTACAGGAGAAACCATTGGAGAAGAGACAATACGTTCTCATAATCCCTTGCAAAAAACTTTTACCATTGTGGGTAGGAATCTTCCGGTAAAACTACCGGAGAGAGTTAATGCTCTTATTGTATCAGATACATCCATGGACTATAATATTTGTGCTATTAAGAATGTATCAGGTGACAATGAGAGAATTATTGAGCTGGGTATTATTAAAACAGATGAAAAACGTAATGAGAGAGGAGCACCAAGATTTAAAATTACAGGTCCTGCCATTGTAAGAGAGCTCTGTGATTTTATGGGGCTTAGTAAAACTAAAAATGTTTTTCTGGTATATCTGAAAGACATGAGCGTTAGTGGTGTTATGTTTTCTGCTCCGGTCAATCAGTTTGAAATTAACGATGAAGTACTGTTAGATATGAGTAAGATTCGCCCCAATACTTATATGAAGGCAAAGGTGGTAAGAAAGCAGAACAAAAATGGTTTAAATGAAGAAGTAGCCTGTAAGATTATCAGAATGATAAATAAATAAAAATTGCCGGGATGGACCCCGGCAATTTTTTTACAATAAATCTGCAATTTCGTAAATAAGTCTTTCTGTTTTTTCCCAGCCCAGACATGGATCGGTAATTGATTTACCGTAGATGCCTTCTTCAATTTTCTGACATCCGTCCTCGATATAAGATTCAATCATAAAGCCTTTAATAAGCTTGCTGAGATCCTCGGAATGACGTTTTGAATGAAGGACTTCCTTGGCAATACGAATCTGCTCCAGGTATTTTTTACCGGAATTGGAATGATTGGTATCAATAATAACACCGGGATTCTTAAGACCGCTCTTCTGGTAGAGCTCACAGGTAAGTGCCAGGTCCTCATAGTGATAATTGGGAATGGATTGACCGTGCTTATTGACAAGACCTCTGAGGATGGCGTGAGCATAAGGATTTCCATCTGTTTCTACTTCCCATCCGCCATAGGCGAAAGTGTGGCAGCCCTGAGCAGCTGTAATGGCATTAATCATTACTGACAGATCTCCGGATGTGGGATTCTTCATGCCTACAGGCAGGTCCAGTCCTGATGCAGTCAGTCGATGCTGCTGATTCTCGACAGAACGGGCACCTACAGCTACATAGCTAAGTACATCGGCTAAATATCTGTGATTTTCAGGGTAGAGCATTTCGTCGGCAGCAGAAAAGCCGGTCTGCTCCAATGAATTAACGTGAAGAGAGCGGATGGCAATCAGGCCCTTTTTAAAATCAGGTGTGTCCAGAGGATTAGCCTGATGAAGCATTCCCTTATAACCTGCACCGGTAGTACGGGGCTTATTGGTATAAATACGAGGGACGATAATAACTTTATCAGCCACTTTTTCCTGTACCTTGCGCAGACGGGTGTTGTAGTCAAGGACTGCATCAGGGCGATCTGCGGAACAGGGACCTATAACAAGAATAAACTTATCTGATTCTCCGGTGAAAACCTTTCTTACGGCTTCATCATTCTTAGTTTTTTGAGCCACCGCAGCATCAGAAAGAGGAAACATTTTAATTATTTCCTCCGGTGTAGGTAACTCAAATTTAAAATCCATACTCATAACTAAAAAAACTCCTTAAATATATATTACTGAGGATCCTTGTCAAATAGCGTTCTGCGTCTTGTGGATACTCGCATCATTTCCTTTATTTTCTCTGTTTCATCTTCTTCGATATAGACTCTGAGCTTGGAGAACTCCCTCAGGAAAAGATCCATCTGTTTTAATAAGGTTTCCTTATTCAATCTGAATAGCTCCGGCCACATGTTTTCATTGATTTTGGCGATTCTGGTGAGGTCTCTGAAAGAGTCACCTGTATAGTCTACCAAATGCTCTGAATTCTTACAGGTCATAAGAGATACTGCTATGCAATGAGTGAGCTGAGACAGGAAAGCAATCATTTCATCATGTTCTTCAGGAGAAAGAATGCTGATTTTACCGAAATTTAAAATCTCTGCAATTTCTCGGGCTGTCGTAATAGCAGCTTCGCTGTTTTTTTCAGTAGGTGTAATAATCATATTTGCACCTTTAAAAACAGAAGCACTGGCATATTTAATACCGGAAGCCTCACGGCCGGCCATAGGATGGGCAGGAATATACTCCAAATCCTCACGGAGAAGGCTTTGCACTTCGTATACTATGGAGGTTTTAACACCTGTAACATCTGTAATTAATGCACCGGGCTTAAATAATGACTGGTTATTTTTGATATAATTAATGAAAGCGGCGGGATAAAGGGCAAAAATAATTATGTCTGCAGTACCCAGCATAAGAGGATCGGCATATATTTTGGCATCATTAACAAAATTATGTTCCTTGGCAAAATTTACGGAATCGGAATCAATATCAATAGCGTTGACGGTAAATCCCGCTTTTGTAAGGCCCTCTGCATAAGAGCCACCAATAACACCCAGTCCAACAACAAGTATTTTTTTGTCCTTAGTCAGTAACATATATTAATAGTTCCTTAGTCTGATAGAGTTGCGAGGACTTCAAAAAAGTCCGGGAAGCTTTTGTTTACAGCTTCAGAGTCAGTGATTTCCCCGCCTGTAAGTGATAGCAGGAGAGACATAGCCATAACAATTCTGTGATCGTTATGTCCGTCGATAACATCCATAGGGGGCTTTAAGCTGCCGGAATGAACGTATACTGAATTAGTTTTAACGTCCACACGAATCCCCATTTTTTTAAGCTCTGATTTCATGGCTTCGGCGCGATTGCATTCCTTGATGGCCAGTCGTTTGGTCCCCAGGAATTCACCACCATGATAAAGAGCAGCAACAGAAAACAGTACAGGGGCCAGATCCGGGCAATTGGTAATATCGATGGTAGCAGCTCCCTTGGACAGAGCAAACATATAATCGGAAGCCAGTTTATCGCCCTGATAGCTGTCTTTTGATAATCCGGTCACTTTTACGTAATTATTATTGTTAATATAGTTCATGGCATGGAAAAAGGCTGCATTGCTCCAATCGCCTTCTACGGCCAGATTCTTTGCTTTGTATTGTTGACCACCCTTTATATAGAAGCAAAATGGCTTATATTCTTGGATTCTTATACCGAATTTTTTAAGGCAGTCCAATGTAATATATATATAATCACTGCTTTCCACCGGAGGGAGAACAATTACTTTAGAGTCCTCAGGCAGAAGAGGCAGAGCAAAAAGCAAGCCTGAAATATACTGACTGGAGATATTTCCCTTGATCCTATAGGAGCCGGACTTTATAAGGCCTTTAAAAGAGAGATTGCGAGGACTGCGGGAGGTCCGGATTTTGGAATAATTAAACATACTTTCGTATGCGACGATACCTCGCTCTATTAGGCGCTCTGAGCCTGAAAAAGAAACGTTGTCAAAAGCCTGGAGGGCAATAGGAAGCATAAAACGAAGAGTGGAACCTGACTCGCGACAGGGGAAAATCACAGCTTCTTCACTGTGTATACCCTTTGGTAAAGAACCACAGCCTGTAATAGTTACATTATCTTCATTTACAGAAACCTGGGCGCCCAATGCTTTTACGCAATCAATGGTAGCCAGAATATCCTGACTCATGGAAACATTTGAAATTGTACTGGTGCCTTTGGCTAATGCAGCACAGATAATCAGCCTGTGAGCATAGCTTTTCGAAGGCGGTGCAACGACTTCACCCCGGAAAGTCGTTGGATTGATAATCCTGTTCATCCTTTTAAATCCCCACTAAATAATCCATTGCCTCTAAGTAACCTTTAAGACCGTGACCGGTAATGGTCTTTTTTGCAGCAAGACGAATATAGCTTATCTGTCTGAAATCCTCTCGTTTATCTACTTCAGAGATGTGGACCTCTACAGTAGGGATTTTTACGGCTTTAACGGCATCTAAAATGGCTACAGATGTGTGGGTATAGGCACCGGGATTAATAACTATACCGGAAATACCTGTAAAGTAAGCTTCCTGAATCTTGTCTACCAGATCACCCTCGTGATTGGACTGGTAGCAGACCACTTCAATATTTAACTCTTTAGCGTGATTCTCAATCATCTCAAGGAGAGTCTTATAATTGTCACTACCATAAAGTTCGGGCTCTCTTATGCCCAGCATATTAAGGTTTGGTCCGTTAAGTACGAGAAGCTTCATAGATTGCATTCACCTCATCTTGAATAGTCTGATCGCCGTTGATACGCATGTCACAAGTATTACAGTAGATAGGATAGCGTTCGTCATAGCGCTTTTTCAGGGAGGCAAAATCGGAAGACAGCGGTCTGTCAGCGGTGGTTTTTAGATTGGAAAGAGACCTGTCAATGAAATAAATACATCCATTTTGGCGAAGGGCGTCGATATTCTCCTGCCTAAGGATGGCGCCACCGCCTGTAGATATAATTATTCCTGATTGCTTGGCAATTTCTTTTACCACTTCGCTTTCTATTTCGCGAAATCCGGATTCTCCTACCTCATTGAATATATCGGGAATTTCTTTATGCTCTTTAGACTTTATTAATAAATCCGTATCAAAAAACTGGTAACCTGTTTTTAATGAAAGCTGATAGCCCACAGTGGACTTGCCACAGCTGGGCATTCCCGTAAGCACAATATTGCGTTTTTCAGCAAGAGTTTTTTTGAATATTTGCTCAATTAGCTGATTGATGTAGTCAGGAGCTTTTCCTTCAAAAAGAGAAGGATCAAAGAGATTGGCTGCATACACAGCCTGAGCTACCAACATATAAAGGCCACAGGTAGTCTTAATTCCTCTTTTTTCAGCGTCTAATATGAGCCGGGTTTTTAAAGGATTGTAAACTACATCTACCACGCCCTGAAGATGGGTAAACCTGTCAAGGTCTATAGGAGACTGGTAGTTGTTGGGATACATGCCTACAGGTGTAGTATTGATTATTATATCTGCATCAGAATGCAGGTTATATGCGTCGTCATAAGTAATGGAAGAGTCGGATGATTTTCTGGAAACCTTTATTATTTCGGCTGCACCCAGAGACAGGGCTACATAGCTGAGAGTTTTGCTGGTGCCACCGGTACCCAGAATCAGTACCTTTTTTAAGGACATATCTATGCCGGCGTAACGAATCATGTCACGGGCACCCAGAAAATCGGTATTATAGCCGTAAAGGCGGTCCGAATTATTTACTATGCAGTTAACAGCACCGATTTCCCTAGCAGCTTCATCAATATAATAAAGATATGGGATTACATCCTGCTTATAGGGAATGGTTACGTTGATGGCTTTAAATTCCCTGCCTTCCATAAAATATCGGAGATCGGACTTGGAGATTTCTCTAAGAACGTAATCATAGTCTGCTATTTGATTGTGAATAATCTTGGAGAAGCTGTGCCCCAGCTTTTCTCCGATAAGTCCGTATTCCATATTTACCTGCGCTTAGTTTAAATAGTCAGTGCCGAAGCGGGTAGCCAGGGCATCTGCGATAACAAGAGAAGTAACTGAATCAACGACGGGGCTGATTCTTCGAATAATAGCGGGATCGTGTCGACCCTGTATGATTAGCTCGGTGTCTTCTTTTTTGACGAAATTCACAGTCTCCTGAGGCTGGGAAATAGAAGGAGTAGGCTTTACCACACAGTCAAATACTATAGGCATACCATTACTGATACCTCCATTGATGCCGCCGTTATTGTTGGTGCGGGTCTTAACTGTATCGCCGTCCATATAGAAGGGGTCATTGGCGATAGAGCCTGTCATGCCTGCAAAGCCGAAGCCTGCACCGAACTGAATACCCTTGATACCGCCGATAGAAAAGATGGCGTGGGAGAGCATGCCTTCAAGAGAATCAAACCAAGGCTCGCCTACGCCTGCAGGTACGCCTGTAACAGTAGTACGGATAATGCCCCCTATAGAGTCCTGCTGCATTTTCATGGCTGCGATTACTTCGTTTATTTCACTGCCTGTGGTAGCAGCACCACATTTAATGATTTCTGTCTTTATAGTGATTCCTTTTTTCTCGAGAGCAGGGATAATAATACCGCCGGCAGCCACCAGAGCAGCTGTAATACGTCCGGAAAAATGTCCGCCACCGCGATAATCCTGGAAGCCATGATACTTTTCATTGGCTGTATAATCAGCATGAGAGGGACGGGCCTTCTCTTTCATCTCAGAATAGTCTGAAGAATGAGTGTCACTGTTGGGAATCATAATAGTAAGAGGAGTGCCGGTTGCACGGCCTTCAAATACTCCTGAAAGAATTTGAAATTCGTCCTTTTCTACGCGAGTAGTATCCAGCTTGGCATCAGGGCGACGCTTGGAAAGGAAATCAGCAATAATCTCCTTATTAACTTCTATACCGGGAGCCAGGCCGTCAATAGTACAGCCTATGGCTGGTCCATGACTTTCTCCAAAAAGAGTAAGAGTTATACTATTACCGAATGAGTTTTTCATATTTGGATTTCCTCCAGCTTAATCTTCTTAAATTCAAAGGAACCTATTTCTTTTACATATACACATACTATACCGTCTTCGGTCATTTTTTTATCATGGGATATAAAATCTATAATAGTCTGTCTGTTGTCATTAAAAAGACTTTCGGTATCTGTAGGTAGCTGATATTTTCTATATACATTAATAAGTCTTTCTCTTACTGAGAGAGAGCACATTTTAAGACTACCCAGGGCTACTGCCTCACCGTGGAAGAGGCTGCCATTAGCAACAGACTCGTAGGCATGTCCGATAGTATGACCGAAATTCAGAACTCTTCGCAGATTCTTTTCCTCAGGATCTTTTTCCACCACATCCTTTTTAATAAGAAGGGCACCCTCTATAATATGAGGCAGGTCAGCCTTCAGATCCTTGCTGTTTTCTATAAAGGAAAAAAGCTCACTGTCACAGGTGGCAGCCATTTTGATGGCCTCCGCAAGGCCGGCAGATACGTGTCTCTGGGGAAGGGTGTTCAGAACGTCCGGATCGATAATGACCAGGTCCGGCTGCTTAAAAGCTCCTACAATATTTTTAATGGAATCCATATCTATGGCGGTCTTGCCACCGATAGAAGAATCCACCTGAGAAAGCAGAGTAGTGGGAATATTTACAAAGCTTATACCTCTCATATAGGTAGCTGCACAAAAGCCGGAAAGATCACCTACAACGCCTCCGCCTACAGCAATTACCCTATCATTTCTGGTATACTTAAGTTCGGCCATCTTTTTTACAATCTGCATGAAGGAATTAAAGCATTTGGAGGCTTCACCCTGAGGAATTGTAAAAATAAAGGGGCTGGATACCTGACGGGCTATAGTCTCTGCGTAGACAGCCGGCACGCCTGTGTCGGTAATGATGAAATTCTTAGGTGCAGGAGCCATGAACTCTGCAGCCCTTTTGAGGGCTCCTGCTTCCAGTACTATATCATATGGATTTATAGAATTTTCTACATGTATTGTCATAAATTTTTCCTTTACAGTTTTGTTCTTACTGTGGGAGTTTACTATGGTAAAGGACTTTTGTCAAGAAAAACTTTGCCGCTTTAAAGCGCTGAAAAAGTTGCTTTAATACAACAATAATTATTATAGAAAAAGGTTTGATAATTGACATAAATTATGATACATGATATAATCTTCAAGAATTATGTTTTATAACAAAAATATTGAAACAAATCCGGTCTTTTAAGGAGGTTAAGGATATAAAATGAAGGAAAAATTACTTAATGAGTTTGAGCGTGTATTTGGTGGTACAGAGGATGCGAGAGTTTTCTTTGCACCGGGAAGAGTAAATTTGATTGGTGAGCATACCGACTACAACGGTGGTCATGTTTTCCCATGTGCTCTTACCATCGGAACATATGCAGTAGCCAGAAAAAATGGTATGGATACCTGCAGATTCTATTCCATGAATTTTGAGAATCAGGGCATTCATGCAGTTTCTCTGGATGAACTTGAATATGATAAGGAAGAGTACGACTGGGCTAATTACCCTATGGGCGTTATTTCCATGTTAAATGAGGAAGAAGAGAAGGTAAATGAGGGCATTGATATGCTGGTATTCGGTAATATCCCCAATTCCTCAGGTCTTTCTTCATCTGCAAGCCTTGAGGTACTTACCTGCTTTGCCTGCCGCGAGCTTTTCGGCTTTGATATGAGCTTTATTGATATGGCCCTCCTTTCCCAGAAGGCAGAGAATCAGTTTATCGGTGTTAACTGCGGTATTATGGATCAGTTTGCTATTGCTATGGGCAAGAAGGATAATGCTATTTTCCTTGATACAGCTACACTTGAGTACGAGTATGCACCTATTGAGCTGGATGGCGCAAAGATTGTTATTACCTGTTCCAACAAAAAGCGTGGTCTGGGTGATTCCAAGTATAATGAGAGACGTTCCGAGTGCGAGGATGCTTTAGCCAAAATTCAGACTGTTAAGAAAATCAATGCCCTGGGCGAGCTGACAGAAGCTGACTTCGAGGAAGTAAAGAATGTTATCGGCGATGAGGTTAAGAGCCGTCGCGCCAAGCATGCTGTATATGAGAATATGAGAACAGTACGTGCCGTAGAGGCTCTTAAGGCTCGTGATCTTACTACCTTTGGTTCCCTTATGAATGACTCTCATACATCTCTTCGTGATGACTATGAGGTTACAGGCATCGAGCTTGATACTATAGTAGAGAATGCTTGGCAGGTACCCGGAGTCATCGGAGCACGTATGACCGGTGCAGGCTTCGGCGGCTGCACAGTAGCTATCGTAAAAGATGAGAATGTAGATGAGTTTATTAAAAATGTAGGAGAGAAGTACCTTGAAAAAATCGGCTATGCAGCAGATTTTTACGTAGTTGAAATAGGTGACGGTCCTGTAGAACTTTAAGTATTAGTATTCTAAAAAAACTGAATTAATATCTTTAATAAATCAAGAGGATTTTTTATAAAATTTCTCTTGATTTTTATTTTTCTTTTGATATAGTTCGTTTAAGTGAAATAGGTTATAAATCGTTTTAATATAGCAAATATCGAAAGGAAACGAAATATTTCAAAAGGGTTCTTTAGTAATACGGGCCCTGAGAATATAGGAGGCGTGTATACAATGAGAGAGATGAAATGGTCTCTTTCCTTTACCGGAAAGAGAATATGGGAGCTTATATGTTCATGGGTATTGGACCTTATTAATATAGGCCTTTTGGTTGTTGAGCCTCTTATTATGAGTAAAATCCTTGATGATTATTTGAAGCCTTTGTTTGATGATGACTCTGTTTCTACCAATGCAGTACTGGAGTCAATTTTGCCCTTACTGCTTATAGCACTGGGCATCATCATATTCAGAATGGTTATTAAGTTCATATCCAATATTCAGCGTGATGATGCGGCTCTTGTAGCTGTTACCAAAATCAGAAAAGATATATATAAAAAGCTGGGTAAACAGAGCCGTAATTTCTTTATGACCAATCGTTCCGGTGATCTTATAAATAAGTGTACCGGTGATATTGAAATGATTCGTCATTTCATCGCCTGGGTAAGCTACTCCATGTTTGAAAGTATAGTTATGGTAATTGTTGTTCTTACTGTATTTTTTACCATCAGCTGGAAATTTACCCTTTGCCTTTTAGCACTTTCACCTTTTGCCTTCATCACAGCTATTCAGCTGGGTAAGCATGTTCGCCCTGTATTCGGTGCAGCCAGAAATCAGCTGTCCAAGCTGAATACTGTTGTTTCAGAGAATATCGAGGGTAACAGAGTAGTGCGTGCTTTTTGCCGTGAGCCCTTTGAGATAGAGAAATTCGATAAAGAGAATAATACCTACTACGATTATCAGCTGGAAGCCAATAAGATGTGGGTAAAATATTCCCCTATTCTTGAAACAGTTGCCAATATCATGAATTGCTGCGCCATTATCCTGGGTGCTGTACTGGTTATTTTTGACGAAATTTCCTTGGGTCAGCTTACGGTATTTACATCTCTTTCCTGGATGCTGAATTCTCCTATGCAGCAGATTGGCTCACTTATCAACGATTTTCAGCGTTTTAATACTTCCTGCGAGAGAGTACATGAGCTGTATGATATGGGATCTGATATTATAAGCCCGGAGAATGCAGCCTGCACAAAGGAGATTAAGGGACAGATTGATATTAATCATGCCGCATTAAAGTATGATGGACAGTATGTACTTAAAGACATTGATCTTCATATACCTGCCGGCAGTACAGTAGGTATTATGGGAGCTACAGGCTCCGGTAAGTCTACCCTTCTTAATCTCATTACCCGTTTTGTGGATGTTAATAAGGGCAATGTAATGATTGACGGAGTGGATGTTAAAAATTATGATCTGCAGCATCTTAGACGTAATGTGGCTGTAGCTCTTCAGGATGTTTTCCTTTTCTCGGATACAGCAGAGTCCAATATTGCATACGGCGTACCGGATGTGGATGTAGAGACCGTTTACAAGTCGGCTGTCGATGCAGATGCAGACAGCTTCATTAAAAAGCTTCCGGAGGGCTACGATACTATTATCGGTGAGCGAGGCATGGGGCTTTCCGGCGGTCAGAAGCAGAGGCTGTCTCTTGCCAGAGCCCTGGCTATGAGAGCGCCTATTCTTATGTTGGATGATACTACATCTGCTGTTGACCTGGAGACTGAAAAATATATTCAGGAGAGACTAAACGCACGTGAGAAAAAGGGCACCACAATTATTGTAGCCCAGCGTATTACAGCCGTTAAAAATTGTGATTTTATTGTTATTCTGGAGAATGGCAGTATTTCCGAAATGGGTACCCATGAAGAGCTGATCAAAAAGGGCGGCTATTACAGCAAGATATATAGGATTCAGCAGGGCCTGGCTACTAAAGAAGAGATAGAAGCGGCTGTAGCTGCATTGGTTTAGAAAGGAGGAAGAATATGGCACGTAATAAATACGATATAGATGAGACCCTTGAATCTTCCTTTGATTTATCCCAGCTTAAGCGCAGTATGGTATATATAAAGAAGTATAAGGTGCTTTTTATCAAAGCATTTACTTTCTCCATGATTTCCATTATCTGTGGTCTTATTCTGCCTCTGTTTACTGAGCATGTTATTGACCGTTATATTCCCGGTAAAGATTTAAAAATGCTTCTTATTTCCGGTACCGGCATTATTATTACTGTTATTATTCAGGCAATTTGTAATAAAAACAGGTCCAGAAGTTCAGCTATTGCAGGCTCGGCTATTATACGTGATATGCGTCACGACCTTTATGTACACCTGCAGGATCTGCCTTTTGACTACTATGATTCCAGACCTCACGGTAAGATTCTGGTACGTGTAATCAACTATGTAAACTCCGTATCAGATTTTTTGTCCAATGGTCTTATTAACATGATCCTGGAAGCCATAAGCCTTGTACTTATTGCAGGCTTTATGATTGCTTTCCATCCGGGCCTTTCTCTGGTAGTATTTGCCGGTATTCCTATTTTCATGATTTATGTTTTTGCTATCAGAAAGCTTCAGCGTACAGTATGGAGAAATCAGGCCAACCGTCAGAGTAACTATACAGCTTACCTGGCTGAGAGTATCAGAGGTGAGAGAGTTACCCAGAGCTTTTCCAGAGAAGAAGTGAACTATGGTATTAATGGTAAGCTGGCAGAGGGCGCAGCATCAGCTTTTCTGAAAGCAGTTACCGTGAACCACTCCATGTGGCCTACCACCCTTCTTATCTCCAAAATCAGTATGTATCTGGTTTATATAGTGGGTATTTACTTTTTCCGTGATTCCTTGGAGCTGGGTGTTATCATTGCCATGACATCCTATGCATCCCGTTTCTGGCAGCCTATTCAGAATATAGGTAATAACTATAACAATCTGGTAAATACCATGTCTTATCTGGAGCGTATTTATCAGCTTATGGATGAGCCTGTTAATGTTACAGATGTAGAAGGTGCTACAGAGCTTCCTGAGATTCAGGGTGATGTAAAATTTGAGGATGTTGTTTTCGAGTATGAAAAAGACAGGCCTATCCTTAAAAATGTATCATTCCATGCCGCTCCCGGTCAGTCCTTTGCACTGGTAGGACCTACAGGTGCAGGTAAGTCTACCATTGTCAATCTGATTTCCAGATTCTACAATATTAAGAGCGGTGCCGTTAAGATTGATGATACTGATATAGCAGGAGTTACTCTTAAAAGTATCAGAAGCCAGATGGGTATCATGTTGCAGGATTCTTTTATCTTCTCCGGTACTGTTATGGATAATATCAGGTACGGACGCCTTGACGCCAGCGATGCAGAATGTATTGCTGCTGCCAAGCAGGTGTATGCTCATGACTTTATTATGAGTCTTCCGGATGGCTACAATACTGAGATTAACGAAAACGGTGATATGCTTTCTGCAGGACAGAGACAGCTTTTATCCTTTGCCCGTACTTTTTTGTCAGATCCTCGTATTCTTATTCTGGATGAAGCTACTTCCTCCATTGATACCAATACAGAGCTTCTGGTACAGGAGGGCATTAAAGAGCTTCTTAAAAACAGAACCAGCTTTATCGTAGCTCATAGAATTTCCACTATTAAGAACTGCGATAAGATTATGTATATCTGTGACGGCAAGATAGCAGAGAGCGGTAGCCATGATGAGCTTATGGAAAGTAAGGGCTACTACTATAAGCTTTATATGTCACAGCTTACCAATGATTAAAAAGCTTCGGCTTTTTAAAATATATTTTTAAAGGAATTATTTATATGTTTAAAACCACTCAAACAGATCCCTATGAAACCGAGTTTGGTGGAACAACAATTAAGCGTATTCAGCCTAAAATGTCTGTACGTACCGTTGTTTTACTGGGACTCCTGACTGCGCTTACGGTTGTATGTGAAAGACTTTTGGTCTGGCAGACCCCAATTAGCAGAATCTCCCTGGCCTTTTTACCCAAAGCTATTTGTGGCGCCCTGCTGGGCCCTATATACTCTGCTATGGTATGTGGAGTATCGGATATCCTGGGATTTTTGATTTTCCCGCAGCCGGGAGGATTTAATCCCATTATTACACTGGCTTCAGTGCTTAGAGGTCTTATATATGGCTTCTTACTTTATAAAAGACACGATATGAGGCGTATTGTACTGGCTGCACTTTTGGATCACCTGGTAGCAGGTATGATAGTTACGACCTTTGCTTTATCTGTTTTTATTAAGAATCCTATTTCCCAGGCCTTCCTAACCACCAGAGCAACATCATGTCTTGTAGGCTTTGCCATAGAAATAATAGTTTTTGTATTGATTTCTGATAAACTTTTCGGTACACTTAAGAAGCTTAATTCTGATGACAGATATTAGGTATAATATTATATGCCGAAGGTGTGTTAATGTCTTTATTAAAAAAAATAGGCGATACTTTCAAACGCCTTATAAAACAATATAAAACCAATCCACTGTTTGCAGTTTTCTTTACTGTTTTCCTTGTAGCTCTTGTAGCCTTTGTGGTGATATTTACCAATGATTTGGTCCAGGATAGAAGGATGAGAAAGGCAAACAGTGATTTTTATGACCATATTCATAATGCAGAGCTGTCCACTACCCCGGTGACTACCCGGAAAACGGAGAGTACTCCGGAGCCTACACTGCCACATGAAAATACGGCTGAGCTTTCAGCTACTCCGATAGCTACTCCGGAGCCAACATTGTCCCCGTCGCCAACATCATCCCCGTCACCAACATTATCCCCAACACCTTCGCCTTCTCCATCCCCGGCTATGACTGCAGGAGGACTGGCAGCTATTGAAAAAAATAAGGATTATGTAGGCTGGCTGGAGCTGTTAGGACCGTATCATGGCGGCAACAGCGAAAAAAACAGGATTAATTATCCGGTTTTTCAGACCTTTGATAATCCGGATACTCCTTATGATGCTAATAAGCCGGAGACCAATGAAGGATGGTTTTATCTGAATCATGATGCCAATGGCAAGCCTAATAAATATGGGTCTCTGTTTATAGACGATCGTTGTCAGGTGGGAGTAGGTACATCAGATAATAATTATGCAAATGGAGTGAAGCCCTCATCCAATATTATTATTTTTGGTCATAATATAGTTAATTATATAATGTTTGGAGCTCTTAAACAGTTCTGGACTTCAGATACTTTTATAGAGGAGCACCACAGTTTTTCTTTTACCACCTGCTATGAATACAGAGAGTATGAGATTATAGCCTATTTTGAGGATAAGGTACCGGAAGATAATACATATTATTTTGGATCTTTTGTTAACTGTAAGACTCAGGACGATTTTGATAAATGGTATTCATTCATCAAAAAGAAAAGCAAGAAAAAGCTTGATGTGACTGCAGAATTTGGAGATGAATTTGTGACACTGGTTACCTGTGCTACAGCAGACAGTTCGCCCCGAAGGACTGTAGTAGTAGGAAAAAGAATTAAATAGGTTTAATCTTCCCCAAAAAAGATGAAAGGCAACCTGGGGAGGTTGCCTTTCGGGGGAGTTATGAAAAAATTAATAAAAAGTAAATAAGTAGGGGAGAGAAATAATCTAAAGATTATTCCGAATTAAACGTACTTCCCGTTTAATCTATAATCGATTCTACTAAACAAATGTGTTGAAACTGTGTTCAAATTAGAAAAAGTTTTTCGTTTTTTTAGAAGAGGTTTTTCGTTTAGTTATTATCTACAGGAGGTAACAAATATGGCGATGATCAAACCATTCAAAGCAGTGAGACCGGCAAAGGATAAAGTGAGCAGAGTGGCGGCTTTGCCCTATGATGTATACAATCGTAAGGAGGCTTACCTGGAAGCAGCCAAGGACAGACTATCCTTTTTAAATATTGACAGACCGGAGACTCAGTTTGCAGAAGATTTTGATATGTATTCTGATGCCTGTTATAAAAAAGCTGCAGATATGCTGAAAGAGCAGAGGGCATCGGGAGTATATACTCAGGATGATAAAGCATTTTATTACCTTTATGAACTTACAATGCAGGGCCGCTCGCAGACCGGTCTTGTAGCGGTAGCTTCTATTGATGATTATCTGAATGGGGTTTTAAAAAAACATGAAAATACACGTGAAGAGAAGGAACAGGACAGAATACGTCATGTAGATACCTGTAGTGCCCAGACAGGCCCTATTTTCCTGGCCTACAGAAAAGATGAAAAAGTATCTGAAGTAGTGGAAAAGGTTAAGGCCGGTAAAGCTCTTTATGATTTTGTTTCTCCGGACGGTATAGGTCACAGAGCCTGGATTATTTCTGAAGAAGAGGATATAAACAGGATTCAGTCAGCTTTTAATAGTATTAATCAGATTTATATAGCTGATGGACATCATAGAGCTGCATCGGCAGTAAAGGTGGGCGTAAAAAGAAGAGAAGAAGCCATTAAGTCAGGGACTTATGACGAGAGTGCCGAATATAATTATTTCCTATCTGTGCTTTTTCCGGAAAATGAGCTGGTTATTATGCCTTATAACAGAGTAGTCAGGGATCTGAACGGCCTTACGGAAGAGGAATTTTTATCTAAGCTTTCAAATATTCTTAATATAGAAGAAGCTGATGATGAGGTGGGCCCTGTTGAAAAATGTACTTTTGGTATGTATTTATCAGGAAAGTGGTATAAGCTCACTGCACCGGACAGCTGGAAAAATTTAAAGGATCCTGTAAAAGCATTGGATGTATCATTGCTTCAGGATAAGGTGCTGGCTCCTGTACTCGGGATTACTGATCCTCGTATTGATAAAAGAATAGACTTTGTAGGTGGAATCAGAGGTCTTAAAGAATTGGAAAGGCGTGCAGAAAGTGATATGAAGGTGGCTTTTTCCATGTATCCGACCGGTATTGTTGAGCTTTTTGAAGTGGCAGATGCAGGCTTGTTAATGCCACCAAAGTCCACCTGGTTTGAGCCAAAGCTTAGGTCCGGTATCTTTATTCATGAGTTTTAAAGATTTGTATTTACAAATATGAAAAAACGTGTTATTATACCAAAGCTTGCGTAATGCAGCACACCGCTTCCCAGTGATTGGATCACTCCGACCGTCTCTGAGGGGCCGGCATATATCAAAATAGGAGGTTATTACCATGATTACAAAGGAAAAGAAGGAAGAAATCATCGCTTCCTACGGTAGAA
>JAZUFN010000007.1:0-10570 GCA_045640725.1 Lachnospiraceae bacterium | reverse complement strand
TGGTCGCCTGGCCTATCTCTTTTGTGTATGCCAGAAGCTCTTCCTGCTCCACCCCAAGCTTCATAGCCAAGGCGTCCATCTGACTTTTCTTTTCTGCAGCCAGCTGCTCCATTCCTGCCAGCTCGGTACCTTGGAACTCTTTTAATATCTCCAGTTCTTCTACCTTAACTATCTGATATTCTTTCGCTATTTCAATCTCTGCAATAGTATCCTTATATCTGGTAAGCAACTCTTTGTCATACTTGGTGATCTGGCTGCGATACTCCATTTCATTAAAAATTTTTTCTATGGAACTACCACTGATAAAAAGAGACAACAGACTGCTTTCGCCATTTTCGTACAGATATTTAATTCTGCTCTTCATGGCCTCATACTGATCTTGGGCCACTTTTTCCATACGTAAAAGCTCCTGCTCTATGCCGTCAAGAGCCTCCTCGGCCTCTGCAATATTGGCCTCAGTAGTCAGCATACTGTCAAAAAGGTCCATATATTCCTTGTCCAGCTGCTCTATGGCTTTTTCCAGATTATTCTGTTCCACTTTAAGGGCAGCCAACTGTTTTTCCAGCGCCTTCTTCTCTTTTTCCAGCTTTTCTTTGTTTTTCTTAGCCTCGTCTATTTTACCCTGATAGGAAGCAGACGTAGACGATGCACCGTATGTATTAAAGGCTCCCAGCCTGCCGGCAGGGCCGGAAATAGTGAAAATAAGCAGGAAAAGCAAGGCCAGTATTTTATTGTAAATTTCCTTCTTCTTCATTTAGAAATGCTCCACTGCGATTTTCCTAACATGCTTAGCTGCAGTAACCCAGCTGGAAAAAAGGCCTATGCCCACACCAAATGCTATTGCTATCGGGATGAAATCCTTAATAATCACCTCTACAGGCAGAAGCTTCAGACTGCTGAAAATACTGCCAAATTCATTTATCAAAATACCACAGATACGATTGTAGAGCACCTGAATCAAAGCAATAGGCAAAATACTTCCCAGAACTCCGATAAGAATACCTTCCACCACAAAAGGGAATTCCATAAAGAAATCCGTGGATCCGATAATGGACATAATAGATATTTCCTCGCGTCTGACAGTAATACCATTGGTAACTGTAGTACGAATAAGGAAAATAGCTACCGCTGCCAACATGATTATAAGCCCCAGGGACACCCACTGCACGATATCTCGAATACCTGCCACAGCCTCAGCCATAGACTCAGAAAAATTCACCTTTCGCACTCCGTCAATATTTCTTAAATATCTGACTAAAATATCCTGCATGGTAACATCGGACAGCTTCACCTCCAATGAAGCAGAATCCTTTAGTGGATTGTCATTGCCAAAAACAGCCGCCAGCTCTTCGGATAGGGATTCCTGCTTGTATTTTTCCCATGCTTCATCCGGGCTGATATAGTGTACTTCAGCTACTTCTACCCTTTTTGCCACTTCTTCTTTTATTTCCAAAATCCTACCCTCAGAAGTACCTTCGTTAAAAAACACCGTAAGTCCCACTACTGACTGTGCTTCATCCAGCATGGCGGTAAGATTTCTGGTAATGGTATAAAAGGTCCCCAGGAGGGTCAATGTCGCCATAATAGTGGCTATAGAGGCCAGGGTGTAAACCCTGTTTCTGAACATGCCCTTTATTCCTTCTCCAATAAGATAGAAGAATGTTCCAATCTGTCTCATCGTCTTCTACCTCCGAATCTATTGTTAACCGTATAATGGCCCTGTTCCACATCCGAGATGATGTGCCCGGCTTCCAGGGTGATAACACGCTTCTTCATCTCGTCCACCATCTCTTGATTGTGGGTAACTACGACAACTGTAGTGCCGCGTTTATTAATGTCTTCCAGAAGATGCATGATTTCTCTGGTAGTCACAGGGTCCAGATTACCGGTGGGCTCATCTGCCAGCAATATCACAGGATTATTAACCAAGGCTCTGGCCAAAGCTACTCTTTGCTGCTGGCCGCCTGAAAGCTCTGAAGGATACGCCTTGTGTTTGTCATGAAGGCCTACCAATGAGAGCAGACGCGGAACTCTATGCCTGGTCTCGGAGGGATTAGCCCCGATAACCCTCTGGGCAAAGGCCACATTTTCAAAAACCGTCTTATTTTTAAGCAGGCGGAAATTCTGAAAAACCACTCCTATTTTTCTGCGGAATAGAGCCACCCTGTGCCTTGGGAGTCTGCCTATATCCCGGCCTACAACAAATACTCTGCCCGAAGAGGCCAGTGTTTCTTTCAGCATCAGCTTAATCAACGTAGACTTGCCCGAGCCGGAACCGCCTACGATAAACACAAACTCGCCTTTCATTATGTCAAAACTGACATCATTCAGCGCATCTACTCCTTTTTTGTAATGCTTAGAAACATTCTTAAAGGATATTACCGGCGCCTCAATCCTGTTCATTTCCCTGTCGAAATCAAACTGTGCCATTATCCATCCCCAATTATCTCAACTATATAACCGCCAATTACGGAAAAAGGGCGTATTAAATACGCCCTCCAATTGTTTAATTTGATCCGGTTGTTTCCATGTAATTCATATACTTAACAACCATCAGAGCAATTTTAAATGCTACTGCGTCATCAAAATTACGAAGGTCAAGATTCGTAGTCTTTTGAAGCTTATCCAGTCTGTAAACCAGCGTATTTCTGTGTATATACAGCTGTCGGCTGGTCTCTGATACGTTCAGATTGTTTCCAAAGAATTTATTTACAGTAGAAAGAGTCTCTTCATCCAGCTCTTCAGGTGAACCATCACCAAACACCTCTTTAATGTACATTCTGCAAAGAGTAGCAGGCAACTGATAAATAAGTCGTCCAATACCCAGCTTGGAATAAGCTACGATGTTTTCCTCGGAGAAGAATATTCTGCCCACCTCCAAAGCCATTCGTGCTTCTTTGTATGAACGGGATACATCTCGAATCTCATTTACAATGGTACCGTAAGCCACATTAACTCTGCACATAGCCTCGGTATTAAGCATATCCAGAATGACTTTACCTGTTTTGTCCAGGTCCTGATATCCTTCTGTAGCCTTCAGCTCTCTGACAACAATAATGCTCTTCTCGTCTACGGCAGTGATAAAATCATGAGTCTTGCCGGCAAACAGTGAACGAACTGTCTCTAATGCTCCATTATCTTTTTCCTGGTTAGTCTCTATTATGTAAACTACGCGACGAGCCTCTGTATCAATGTGAAGCTTCTTCGCTCTGTTATAAATATCCACTAAAAGCAGATTGTCCAACAAGAGATTCTTGATAAAGTTATCCTTATCATAACGCTCCTTGTAAGCCACTGTAAGGCCTGCCAACTGGAATGCTGCCAGCTTGCCCATCATGAAAACGTCTTCCCCATCTCCCTTGGCAATAATAATATATTCAAGCTGATGATCGTCATATACTTTAAAAAACTGATTGCCCTGCATTACCTGCCCATCTGCAGGAGACTCAACGAAAGCAACTACCGCTTCTTCAAAGCTCTCGGCATTTACGATGGTGGTAGCTAACACGCGGCCTTCTGTATCACAGATGCAAAGATCAACTCTTGCTATAGATTTTATTCCATCAATTGTAGACTGAAGTACCTGATTGGAAATCATGTTTAGGCTCCTTTTCCCTTGAAACTTGATAAAACACTAAATGTAGTATACAAAACACTACTCTATACTATTTTAGCACATTATAGAAAATTGTAAACAAAAAAGCAAAAAAGGAGCTGTAAAAACAGTTCCTTTTTATTCGCTTTATTCAGATCTGAGTGCCTCGACAGGATCACGGTCTGCAGCCATACCGGCAGGAATCAAGCCTGCAATCACAGTAAGCAATACACTGATTGCTACCAGTATCGCACCATACTTAGGTGCCAGGAAGGCTATATTCCTAAGATTTGAGAAATGGTAAATAATCATGTTAACAGGTATATTCAGAACCACTGTTACTCCCACGCCCAAAAGACCTGAAATAAGGCCTTCGATAAGGGTCTCGGCATTGAATACTCGCGATACATCCTTCTTGGAAGCACCGATAGAGCGAAGCACACCGATTTCCTTAGTACGTTCAAGTACAGAAATATAGGTAATAATAGCTATCATAATAGAGGAAACTACCAATGAAATACCAACAAAAGCAATAAGTACATATGTAATGGCATTGATAATGGTAGAGATTGAACTCATCATGATACCAATGTAATCAGTATAACTGATTTTTGCTCCTTCATTACCTTCTGCCGTTACCTTGTTATTGTAGTCTTTTATCTTATCCTCCAGCAAATCCTTGGATTCAAAATCCTTAGGATATATGCTGATAGTGGATGGTACAGAAAGATCGCAAAGTCCTAAGAGCTTAAGATTGCCATCGTATGTAGCCTTTGACACAGCCGCCTCCATCATCTGCTTGATAAGAGCAGCTCTCTCTTCTTCAGAAAGGGCCATAAGCTGAGCCTTCTGCTCATCAGTCAAGGCATTCCAGTCAAAAGCAGGCTCACTGTCATCTGTCTTGAATGGCTTTCCGGTGAAAACATCCTTATCCTTTTCAGCCAGCTGTTTTTTTACCAGCTCTGCATTTGCAGTCTCATTAATAACGTACTCTGTCAGCTCCTTAGTATAGCCTACAGTACCTCTGATAGCAGTCGCAGATACACCTTCTTTAGGTCTGATAACACCTACTACCTTTAGCTCCAAGCCATTTTCCACTACCTGATCGAAATCATCTTTTTTTACATCATAGGCTTCCCATGTTTTGGAAAAAGTATTGTAGTGATAATGATCGCTATCCAGCACTACCTTAAAGGTAAGGGCCATAATCTCTTCATAGCTGTAGTAATCCTTACCGGATTTTTCTATAGTACCGCCCTGTGTAAATGCTGCCAATGTACTCTGATCCTTGAGACCCAGGGTGTAAAAAGCTGTATCTTCAACGTAGTTGCGGCGGTCCATTACGAAAATCACTTCACTTTTATCCTTAGGCCAACGTCCCGCTACTACATCATACTGACTGTTTAAAAGCTCCTGATTGTCAAGAATCTCAGTGAAAACATCCATATCTGAGCCTCTTGAAGGCATAGCTGACATCTGGGCATACATTCCCATCATATTGCCCATGCCCATGGATTCCATAACTGTAGAAGGGTTTACTCTCAGGCGTTTGCCATTCAAATCAGTACCGTAAATCTTGATATTCACATCATAGGAATACTTTATTGCAGAAGTAAGGTCCTTAATACCATTTGCAGGGTCTTCCAGATATTTCTTAAAAAGAGCCAGATCATTTTTGGTCTTCTTGGAAATAAGTGTGTTATAAAGACCGGTAGTTACATCCTGAGCCTTAATTACATCTTTTAAATCTTCATCTGACTTATCTGCTGAAGAACCACCGGCCATAGTCTGTAAAAGTGCCGAAATATCTGTAGATTCACCGTTAATTGTAATAGGGTAAGTGGAAAGAGTATCTTCCTGTACCTTATCTATATAGGTCTGGAAGCCATCGGAAAGGGAAAGAATCATGGCAATACCGATAATACCGATTGCACCGGCAAAGGCTGTAAGAAATGTTCTTCCCTTCTTTGTCATGAGGTTATTAGCGGAGAGAGCCAGAGCTGTAAAGAAGGACATGGAAGCCTTTTTACCCTTAGCCTTTCTAACTACGTTAACATCCTCATCTATTACGTCATCGTATGGTCTGCTATCGTCTACCACCTTACCATCAAAAAGCTTGATAATACGGGTAGAATATTTCTCTGCCAGCTCCGGATTGTGAGTAACCATGATAATAAGTCGATCTGCCGAAATCTCCTTAAGTATCTCCATCACCTGTACAGAAGTCTCAGAATCCAAAGCGCCTGTAGGCTCATCTGCCAACAGAATATCCGGATCATTTACTATAGCTCGAGCAATGGCAACACGCTGCATCTGACCGCCAGACATCTGGGAAGGACGTTTATGAAGCTGATTACCCAATCCCACCTTTTCCAGAGCCTCTTTAGCTCTCTGTCTGCGCTCCTTTTTGGATACGCCCGAAAGAGTGAGTGCCAACTCAACGTTGGCGAGTACTGTTTGGTGGGGAATAAGATTGTAGGACTGGAAAACAAATCCAATGGAATGATTTCTGTATGTATCCCAATCCGCATCCTTATACTTCTTTGTAGATCTACCGTTAATCACCAGGTCACCTGAAGTGTACTGGTCCAGACCACCGATGATATTCAGCATAGTGGTCTTACCACAACCAGACTGACCTAAAATAGAAACAAACTCAGACTTTCTAAAGTTAATGGATACACCCTTTAAAGCCTGTACTTCCTGATCACCGGTCTTATATGTCTTTACGATGTTCTTAAGCTGTAACATTGCTAGCCCTCTCTTTTATATAATATGCGTAAAAAACCAATTATACTGAATTATAAAGACTTTGCGGGATTTTGCAATAAAGATTTGATAAAGAAGCCATTACTTCACAATTAATACAAGGCTAGAACACAGAAAGAACATTATTATAACAGTTCATAAAAAAGAAGTCCTTGCAAGCATGCTTGCAGGACTTCTTTATTTTTATACTCGTTATTAGTGGCAGATAACCTGCTCTGTCTCCTTGTCGAAGATGTGAATCTTGGAAAGGTCAAGAGCGATCTTGATTGTATCGCCAACCTTAGCTGTAGTACGAGGATTAACTCTTGCTGTAATATCAACAGAATTGTTAAGATCCTTTGTATTTGTCTTGTCCTCAAGTGTGAAGTACAGGAATACTTCTGCACCAAGAAGCTCGTATACTCTAACTTCTGCACCAAATGCACTGTTGGAAAGAGCTTCAATAGCAACCTGCTCATCCTTGATATCCTCAGGTCTGATACCAAGAACAACCTTCTTGCCCTCGTAACCGGCCTCAAGAAGCTTCTTGGAACGAGCCTCCTGAAGTGTAACAGAACGGCCTACGAAGTTCAGCTTAACCTGTGTATCGGAAATCTTCTCAACGTCACAGTCAATGAAGTTCATCTGAGGTGAACCCATGAAGCCTGCTACAAAGAGATTGTTAGGCTTATCGTAAAGATTCTGAGGTGTATCTACCTGCTGTACAACGCCATCCTTCATAACGATGATTCTTGTACCAAGTGTCATAGCCTCTGTCTGGTCATGTGTAACGTAGATGATTGTAGTCTGGAGCTTCTGATGAAGCTTGGAAATCTCAATTCTCATCTGTACACGAAGCTTAGCATCCAGGTTGGAGAGAGGCTCATCCATAAGGAATACCTTAGGATTACGAACGATAGCACGTCCCATAGCAACTCGCTGTCTCTGACCACCGGAAAGAGCCTTTGGCTTACGATCAAGAAGGTGCTCGATGTCAAGAATCTTAGCAGCTTCATGAACGAGTCTGTCGATCTCATCCTTTGGAGTCTTACGAAGCTTCAAACCGAAAGCCATATTGTCGTATACCGACATATGTGGGTAAAGAGCATAGTTCTGGAAAACCATGGCGATATCTCTGTCCTTAGGCTCGACATCGTTCATGAGCTTGTCACCAATCCAAAGCTCACCCTCTGTAATCTCCTCAAGACCTGCAATCATACGAAGTGTTGTAGACTTACCACAACCGGATGGTCCTACGAAGATAATGAATTCCTTATCTGCAATCTCAAGATTAAAGTCCTTAACTGCTACAAAGCCGTTAGGATAGGTTTTGTTAATACCCTTAAGTGATAAACTTGCCATTTGTAAATCCTCCGTCTCGGTGTAAAACACCTTCTCATTTAGTCGTTGAGTCTACTATACAATATGGCTATTTTTATTTCCATATGCCAATTAACCAAAATACATATAAATTTTTTGTGAATTATTACCATAATGCAAAGGCCTTTGTAAATATTTCACAAAAAAATCTTAAAAATCTATAAATCCAAGCCCGTTAATTGGTATTTTTTACTTCTGCGAATCCCTCGCCCATTACTTCCCTGGCGTCTGCAATAACCATAAAGGCCTTTTTATCATAACCACTGACAATATCCTGCAGCTCCGGCAGCTGTTTTTTGGACACTACACAGAAAAGCATGTTTTTATCCTGTCCGGAATACATTCCTTTAACCTTAATTCCTGTAGCGCCTCTGTCCATATCCGTAAGAATTTCTTTGGCAATATCCTCAGTGCGGTCAGATATAATAAATGCCATCTTGGCAAACTTAAGGCCCTCCAGTATGGCATCTGATATCTTTGCTACCAGGAAAACAACCACTATAGAATAAATAACATTGCTAAGACCAAACTGCACCAGACCCAAAGCCACGACAACGCCATCGACGATAGATAAAAACATGGGCACTGACAGATGTCGCCATTTTGAATGAAGCAAAGTAGCTAAAAGATCAGAGCCGCCTGTGGTGGCCATAGCTAAGAACACCAGTCCCATTCCCACGCCTGAGAGTACACCTCCAAAAAGTGTAGCTAAAAGCGGATCTTCCAAAACAGCTTTTACCGGCAGTACATAGAGCCAGGCCGTAAGGCTGACTGTGGCAAACAGAGTTCTGGCAATATATCTCCATCCTTTTACCTTAATGGCTGCCGCAAAAAGAGGAACATTCAGTATTACAGTAGTAAGCCATACCGGTATGCCTTCCTTTAAAAATCCCTGAGTGTGGCTAAAGATACCGGCACTGGCGTACTTTACCACAACCGCCAGGCCGCTGACACCACCTACGTCCAGCTGCATAGGGTCAAATACAAAATTAATAGCCACACCCATTAGGAAGGTACCTAATATAATAGTAGCCATATCCTTTGCTTTAATTTTTCTAAGAGTTTTTCTTATAAATCTGCTTTCTGTTTTTTCCATAATTACACCTGAATCTTTATATCATTCCGCCATCCATCCTTATTACCTGACCTGTCAGATATTCGGGACTTTCAGCTATATTTCTTACAAATTTTGCAGCTTCCTCCGGACTTCCGAAGCGCCCTATAGGTATTTCATCGCAGAGGCTCTCCCTCTCTTCTTCTGAAAAGCCTCTGTTCATTTCAGTATCTATAACACCGAAAGAAACAGCATTTACGCTGATATGCTCCGGCGCCAACTCTTTAGCCAGTGCCTTGGTAAAAGCGTCAATGCCGCCCTTCGCAGCAGAATATGCCACTTCGCAGGAGGCTCCCACCTGCCCCCACATGGAAGAAATGTTGATAATTCGTCCCTCATGCTTTTTCAGCATTATCTTAGCAGCTTCCCTGGCGCAATAAGCCGATCCGGACAGATTGATGCCTATTACCCTGGCCCAGTCCTCGTCACTCATATCCGTGAACAGACCTATATGTGCTACCCCTGCATTATTTACCAGTAGGGTTAAGCCTCCAAACTGCTGCTCTATCGTTGCAAAAGCCTTTCTGACAAAATCCGGTGAGGCTACATCTCCGGCTAAAACCATTGGCATAACCCCTGTCTCTGCCGCCAAAGCCTTGGCAGCCTGAGATAGTTTATCTGCACTTCTGCCATTAATAGCCACCATATACCCGCTTTTCAGCAATTCTTTTGCTATTTCATACCCGATTCCTCTGGAGGAACCGGTGACAAATGCTGTTTTCATCAGTATTTTAACTCCTCTATTAATTCTCTTGCATGTACTGCCATGATATTATAATCCGTTTTATCCCACTGTCCGGGAACGGTTCCCCTGTCCACAAAATCCGATTTTTCAAAAATCTCATAATAAGCCCAGCGCTCCTTGGAGCTCTGGCTACTCCTATACTGATTGGCATACTTCTTATATATATATAAGAAATCTTCCTCTCCATCACCGGAAGTCTTGTTCATAAATTCCTGAAAATCCTGCTCAGCCATCACACACCAGTCCGTGATTTTGGTTCCAATGTTTTCTGAAAGGATTCTGGTGCAGGCTTCATATCTGTAATTTTCCGAAAAATAGTTGGCTGCCCTTGATAGCTTCACAAACTGAGGTAAAGCAGGGGCATAGGTCAGCAAATCTCTGTACAGCTCAGAAGACAAGGTAAGCTTGGAATTCAGCGGTACTTCCACATAAAATATATTTTTTTCCATAGCGTTCATCACCCGGATAAAACAGGATACCATTTTCCCATCCTTAGTCACATAGACCATGCTTACCTGTCTGGGGTTCACCGTAGGCAGCTGTTCGGTTCTGCCTTCACTATGGTTAATTTCCCTTCCCTTTTCTATAGATGCGCTGGCTCTATTTAGCAGGCGGATATCAAATTCCTTAGCTATAAAAACAAAAAAAAGCAGCGCCAGGCCCAAGATTAAAAATATAATCAAAAGCGTGGATCCGCCTCTTCTTTTATTAACTCTATCTCTTTCACTCATACCCTATCCTCATTTATTTTTATATTATATGCCACATACCAAAAAAGGTCAAGGATGTGACGGAGTTTCACGTTACTATTCACAGTTAATCTGAATATTAATCAGGACTAAGCTTGCTTAAGGACTGATTAGTATTCAGATTTGACTGTAAAGGCTGTACAAACCTTCATGAAATAGTCCATAAGCGCGTAGCGCGACTTACGTGCTTGCACGGAAGGGGCTATGAATGAAGTTTTGACAGGCTGTGAATAGTAACG
>JAZUFN010000006.1:0-6358 GCA_045640725.1 Lachnospiraceae bacterium | reverse complement strand
GGCTAAAATGGCAGTTGAAGAGACAGGCATGGGCATAGTGGAAGATAAGGTTATAAAGAACCACTTTGCATCTGAATATATTTACAATGCATATAAAAATACAAAGACCTGTGGCGTTATCGAAGAGGATAAGGCTTACGGTGTTACAAAGGTAGCTGAGCCTATCGGTCTGGTAGCAGCTGTTATTCCTACTACCAATCCTACATCAACAGCTATATTTAAGACCCTTCTTTGCCTTAAGACCAGAAATGGTATCATTATAAGCCCTCATCCAAGAGCAAAAAATTCTACCATCGCTGCGGCAAAGGTAGTGCTTGAGGCAGCAGTTAAGGCCGGCGCACCTGCAGACATTATCGGCTGGATCGATGTTCCTTCACTGGACATGACCAATATGATTATGAAGGAAGCTGACATTATCCTGGCTACAGGCGGACCTGGCATGGTTAAGGCAGCTTACTCATCAGGTAAGCCTGCACTGGGTGTTGGCGCAGGCAACACACCTGCTATTATTGATGAGACAGCTGATGTAATCCTTGCTGTTAACTCCATCATTCATTCCAAAACATTTGATAATGGTATGATCTGTGCTTCCGAGCAGTCTGTTATCGTTCATAAAAAGGTATACGATGCGGCAAAGAAAGAATTTGCAGCACGTGGATGCTATTTCCTTAAGAAGGACGAGATAGAGAAGGTAAGAAAAACTATTCTTATTAATGGAGCTCTTAATGCAAAAATCGTTGGCCAGAAGGCTGTAAAGATTGCTGAGCTGGCAGGAGTTACAGTACCTGCCGAAACAAAGATTCTTATCGGTGAAGTAGAGTCCGTAGAGCTTTCAGAGGAATTTGCTCATGAGAAGCTTTCTCCTGTACTTGCCATGTACAAGGCAAAGGATATGGAGGATGCTTTCACAAAGGCTGAGAAGCTGATTGCTGATGGTGGTTATGGTCATACTTCTTCCATCTACCTCAATCCTACTACAGAGGGTGAGAAACTGGCTGAGTTCAGAAGCCGCATGAAGACCTGTCGTATTATCGTTAATACTCCTGCTTCTCAGGGTGGTATCGGAGACCTTTACAATTTCAAACTGGCTCCATCCCTTACACTGGGTTGTGGTTCCTGGGGCGGCAATTCCGTTTCAGAGAATGTAGGTGTAAAGCACCTTCTTAATATCAAAACAGTGGCTGAGAGGAGAGAAAACATGCTGTGGTTCAGAGCACCTGAGAAGGTATATCTTAAGAGAGGTTGCCTGCCGGTAGCCCTTGACGAATTAAAGAATGTAATGGGAAAGAAGAGAGCGTTTATCGTAACAGATGCTTTCCTTTACAAGAATGGTTATACAAAGTGTATTACAGACAAGCTGGATGAAATGGGTATCGCACATGAGACCTTCTTTGATGTAGCTCCGGACCCAACACTTGCCTGTGCAAAAGAGGGTGCAAAGGTTATGACATCCTTTAATCCTGACGTTATTATCGCTCTTGGTGGTGGTTCTGCTATGGATGCCGGCAAGATTATGTGGGTTCTCTACGAGCATCCTGAAGTAGATTTCCAGGATATGGCTATGCGTTTCTGTGATATCAGAAAGAGAATCTATACTTTCCCTAAGATGGGCGAGAAGGCTTATTTCGTAGCTATCCCTACATCTGCAGGTACAGGTTCCGAGGTTACACCTTTTGCTGTTATTACAGATGAGGTTTCCGGCGTTAAGTATCCTCTGGCAGATTATGAGCTTATGCCTGATATGGCTATTGTAGATACAGACCTTCACATGTCAGCTCCTAAGGGACTTACAGCAGCTTCAGGTATCGACGCTGTAACCCACGCACTGGAGGCATACGCATCCATCATGGCTACAGGCTATACTGATGGTCTTGCTATCCAGGCTCTTCGCGATATCTTCAAGTATCTTCCGAAGGCATATGAGAACGGTCAGACAGACTATGTTGCCCGCGAGAAGATGGCCAATGCAGCTACCATGGCAGGTATGGCATTTGCCAATGCTTTCCTGGGTGTATGTCACTCTATGGCACATAAGCTGGGAGCTTTCCATCACCTTCCTCACGGTGTAGCTAATGCTCTTATGATTGAACAGGTTATCAGATTCAATGCAGTAGATAAGCCAACAAAGATGGGTACCTTCTCTCAGTACGATCATCCTCATACCATGGAGCGTTATGCAGAGGTTGCGGAAGCTCTGGGCCTTAAGGGCAAAAACGATAAAGAAAGCGTAGAAAACCTTATCAAGGCTGTTAATGATCTTAAGCATGCTGTTGGTATCAAGGATTCCATTAAAGAGTATGGTATCGATGAGAAGAACTTCCTTGACAGACTGGATGAAATGAGTGAAAATGCATTTGATGACCAGTGTACAGGTGCCAACCCAAGATATCCACTTATCTCCGAGATTAAGCAGATGTTCTTGAACGCATACTATGGCAAAAATAGTGAGACAGTATAATAGGGGAGGGGAAAAAGATGAATCTTTCAACTGAGATTGCAGCAAGAAGCACAAAGAAGGTATACCGTGACGGTGATGCCTGCATTAAGGTATTTAACAATAATTATAAAAAAGCTGATGTCCTTAACGAGGCTCTCAATCAGGCTCGTATAGAGGAAACCGGCCTCAATATCCCGGGCGTACGTGAAGTAGCCATGATAGATGGCAAATGGGCTATCGTAAGTGATTTTATTGAAGGTAAGACTCTGGCAGAGCTTATTTCAGAGAATCCTGCTAAAAAGGATGAGTATTTGGAGCAGCTTTGTGACCTGCAGATCGAAATGCAGAGACACACAGCCCGTGGTCTTAACAAGCTTAAGGATAAGATGAATGAGAAGCTCTTAGCAGCTGATATCAATGCTACAGAGCGTTATGAGCTTCGTACCCGTCTGGAGTCCATGCCAAAGCACGTAAAGGTTTGCCATGGTGACTTCAATCCATCCAACGTAGTTATTGATAAGAACGGTAAGGCATTTATTCTTGACTGGGCACATGCTACCCAGGGTAATGCCTCAGGTGATGTAGCTACCACTTACCTTCTGCTTAGCCTTTCCTACGATGAGGCTACAGCGAAAAAGTATCTGGCTCTTTTCTGCGAAAAGACTGATACAGCCATGCAGTACGTACAGAAGTGGATTCCTGTTGCAGCAGCAGCTCTTTCATTAAAGTATGAGGGCGCTGACAAAGCATATTTACTTAAGCTTTCCGACGTAGTAGAGTACGAATAATCCGGCTCTTTGGGGGAAAAGCTGACAATATAATTTTTTAAAGAGAGAAGAAGCCTTGAAATACAGGCTTCTTTTTTTGCAAATCATGTTCTTTAATAAAGCCCGTCTAAAGTTTTGCTTAAATATTGCATATCCTATTGTAAGGCGGATTTGGATATGCTACTGTCACATTGTAATAAATGTTTTGCTTTGGGATAAATGGGTGAAAATATGATTACTAGAAGATCTTACAGAAAAAAATGTTATAGTCCGCTTCATGGCTATTGGGATCCAAAAGGTTATGCCGCTCGTGAGGCGGAAAAAATGGAGAGAGAAAGAGAAACACGCCTGCCTACAGAAAGGGAACTGTCAGATGCCATTGATGACTTGAGAGATCAGGCTGAAATGATACAGAAAGCATTGGATCAGAGAGTTGCCAGGATGCAGAATAATCAGGAAAATCAGTATGCTGACAGAAATCTGCCTGAATCCGAGTTCGTTTATGCTCTTAATATGTTAAATAAGCGACTGGATCAGCTGGAAAAAAATCTGGCCAAGGAATTAGACAAAGTAGGAGAGAACGTTTATAACAATATAGTGGCAGAAAACAGAGAAATGGTAGACTGCTGCAGAAGAACCGAAATAGAAGTCAATACCATAAAAAATCATGTTGAGCAGGTAGTATTTGAAAGTAAGCAAAGCGTTGCAAATGATATTGTGGCTATGGAGCTTCGTATGAAGGATGATTATACCGAAAAGATTAAGACCAAAGCGGAGCAGCGGGCTGTAACACACTTGAATTCAAAAGTTATTGTTTCAATTGCGCTGGGGGCTTTAAACTTTGCAGGTATTTTAGCGCTGTTCCTGGCACAGTTTGTAAAATTCTAGATATATTCAGAGCGTCTTTTTAGGCGCTCTTTTGCATGTAAGCATAAAAGATTATGGGAGTAATCTGTTTGGATCAATGGGGAATAGTATGGAAATCAGGAAAAAATATCAGATACTGCAGGTGGCAAATCTTTTTGGAATGATAATTCTGTTTATAACTGCCGTAGCAAATGTTATAGACAGATGGCAGATGCCTCTGAAAACCATGTATGGAATGAATATGGGGATAGACATAGTAAGTATGGCCGTATTACTTATCATATCCACATCTGCTATTTTTGAACATAAATTTTATGGCGGTGATTTATATTTATGGTGCATGGAATCCTGCATATATATTGCATTATTTGCTGACATGCAGTGCTGGATGGTAGAGGGGTATGTGGAGCTGGCAATATTGAATATATTAGCCAATTCTATTTTTATGGTGATGGAGCCCGTTCTTTGCTGGCTGTACTGGCGTTATATTAAGCTGGAAACAGGAGTTAAAAAGCATACCTGGGTCAGTTATTTTACGGACTTTGCAGTAGTCGTATCTGTTGTTATTGAAGTAATAAATGTTTTTAACGGAATGATTTTTTGCATTAATGAAGAGGGCTATTATGCAACAGGACCTCTTTATCTGCTGGTGGTAGTGATACCAATAGCCTGCAATATTGTATGCTGTGTATTTTTGCTGGCAGAAGAAAAAGATTCAAAAAAGAAATATGCCCTGGCTATGATATCTATAATTCCTATGCTGGCATCGCTGCTTCAGCACGCTATTGACTCGCTATCGGTTATATATCTGGGCTTCACCCTGGCTATCCTAATAGTTTATATTATGGTTCAAATAGACCGAAATATTAAACTTGAACATAAGGAAACAGAACTTGTGGAGCAAACTGCCAGGATTATGGTCTCGCAGATACAGCCTCATTTTATATATAATACTTTGAATGCCATCAGTTATCTGTGTGATAAAGATCCTCAAAGCGCTAAACATGCTACCAATCAGTTCGCTTTATATCTGAGAAGGAATCTTCATTCCATTGATCATAAGGACCTTATTGAGTTTACTGAAGAGCTGAAGCATACAGAGATATATATTTGGCTGGAACAGTTAAGGTTTGGTGAGCGTTTGACAGTAACATACAATATTCAGACTACCGATTTTAAGATTCCACCGCTTACCCTGCAACCATTGGTAGAGAATGCTATAAAGCACGGTTTATGTGAAAAAGAGGAAGGTGGCCTGCTCTTTATTGAGACCAAGGAATATGATAACTGCATAGAGGTGATAATCTCTGACGATGGAGTAGGTTTCGATACGGATAAAATGAAGCTGGATGGGAAAAATCATGTGGGCTTACACAATGTGGAGAATCGATTAAGGATTATGAGCAAAGGCTCTTTACAGGTAAGTAGTACTATAGGTATAGGCACAATTTGCAAAATTATTTTGCCAAAGGGAGAAAATTTACATGAGAATACTGGTGATTGATGATGAATATTTTGCAATTGAAGCCATGCAAAGCATTCTGAACAAGCTTTTACCTGATAGCGAAATTGTGTTGGAAATGAAGCAGTCCAAGGTTATGGATCATTTTGCCGATAGTCCTTTTGATGTGGTATTTACGGATATTCAGATGCCGGGAATATCCGGTATCAGTCTGGCGAAGGGTATCAAGCAGCTATATCCCAGTACCAATATAATTTTTACAACAGGATACTCGGAACACGCTTTGGAAGCATATCAGTTAAATGCCAGCGGCTATCTTTTAAAGCCTATTACTGAGGAGGCGGTAGAGGAGCAGATAAAATGCCTGAGATATCCCGTAAGTCAGAAGAAGAAAAACAGAGTCTCTGCTAAATGCTTTGGTAATTTTGAAATATATGTGGATGGTCAGATTTTAGACTTTAAATACGAAAAAATCAAAGAAATGATGGCATATCTGATTGATAGGGATGGGGCAGGCTGTACCAATAAGGAAATTATGGCCTTTTTATGGGAAGATGATAATCATAAATCCTATTTAAGCAATATAAAAAAGGACCTGATGGACTCACTGAGTGAACATAACTGTGAAAACATTATAGAAAGCAGTTGGGGAAGCTTGGGGGTTAAAAGAGAACTTATTGACTGTGACTACTTCGATTGGAAGGATGGCAAAAGCCAGGGAATTAACGCATATCACGGTGAGTATATGGCTCAGTACAGTTGGAGTGAATTTTCCAATTCTTTGTTTAAAACAGAATAGTAACAGGATAGGCAATGAAGTCTATT
>JAZUFN010000005.1:0-5429 GCA_045640725.1 Lachnospiraceae bacterium | reverse complement strand
CATGTCAATTCTCTGGTTTCCATCTTGTATTCCTTTCCCTTCCTTTCTACCCTACTGGTTCACAGGTGTGTATTCAGTAAAGCCCAGTGTGATGCGTTTAAGATCCGGATATTTTTCCAGCTCAGCCTTCTTTATGCGGATTTCTTCCATCTCACCGGGCGCTACCGTACGCTTCTTTACAGTGCGAACTACTTCGCCATCAAAAGAAATACCGATAGTCACATTTTTATATACATTACCCACTCTGAAACGAATCAGCACATCCTCCCCCACAGTCTCCGGGTGAATCTTACGAGGAACGGTGTAACGAACATCTTTTTCAGTAACAATCTCTATTATTTTTGCTTCATCTGTAGCCACTCTGCCCTGTACAAAGGCTGCTGCACTTCTGCCGGCATTACCTGCCTCTTCGGATACGAAATCCACCAGATCATGTACATGGAGTACATTACCGCAGGCAAAAACGCCCGGAAGAGAGGTTTCCAGATTATTGTCAACCACAGCGCCGCTGGTAATTCTATCCATTTCGATTCCGGCACCTGTAGTCAGCTCATTTTCAGGTATAAGTCCACAGGAAAGCAGAAGGGTATCACATTCATACACCTCTTCGGTACCAGGGATGGGCTTGCCTTTCCCATCAACCTCAGCGATGGTAACTGACTCTACTCTTTCCTTACCTGCAATATCTACAACAGTATGGCTAAGCTTTAATGGAATATTGAAATCATTTAAGCACTGCACAATGTTTCTCTTTAAACCACCGGAAAAAGGCATAAGCTCTGCCACTACTTTTACCTTGGCTCCTTCCAATGTCATACGGCGTGCCATGATAAGTCCGATATCGCCGGAGCCCAGAATAACCACTTCCTTGCCCGGTAGCTTACCTTCAACATTCACAAAACGCTGAGCTGTACCTGCCGAAAAAATGCCTGCAGGTCTGTATCCCGGCGTTCCCAGGGCCCCACTAGGTCTCTCTCTGCAGCCCATAGCCAATACTACCGCGCGGGCCTTTATCTGATAAAGCCCTTCCAAACGGCTCATGCAGGTGATAAGCTTTGTGCCATCTGACTCAGCCTGCAGATCGCACACCATAGTACCCAATGCATAAGGGATTTCCGCCATCTGAACCCGTTCTATAAAACGAGCCGCATACTCAGGTCCTGTCAGCTCTTCTTTGAAGGTATGAAGTCCAAAACCATTGTGAATACACTGGTTTAAGATTCCTCCCAGCTGCATGTCACGCTCTAAAATAATAAGATTTTCCACGCCTGCTTCTTTTGCTGAAAGTGCTGCGGCAAGACCTGCAGGACCGCCTCCGATAATGGCGATGTCAACGTTTTTACAGTACATATGCATTCCTCCCGCTCTTTACTACTTCTTCCATAGAGATTCCATGTTCCCTGGCCATAAGCTCAACATTTCTGGGAGTACAGAAGCCTGCCTGGCATCTGCCCATACCCGCTCTGGTACGACGTTTGATACCGTCCAAGGTACGTGCAGGAATTATGCCATGAATCGCATCCAAAATCTCGCCTTCCGTGACCATTTCGCAACGGCATACAATAGCACCATATGCAGGATTTTCCTTGATGAGAGCTTCACGCTCCTCAACAGGCAGCTCATTTATATGAGGAATGCCCTTTCTCTTATCTATAAAATCAGCCTTTTTCTCAGGATCACCCAAAAGCGGCAGTACCAGAGTGGCAACATACTCGCCGATTACAGGAGCACAGGAAAGTCCCGGGCTTTCAATACCAGCTACATCTACAAAACCACGGCAGTCCTCTGCTTCACCGATGATAAAATCACCATTTACTTCGTGTGCACGAAGGCCGGAAAATGCTGTTATCATGGTACGGGGTGCAGGCATATTCACAACTGAAAGAGCTGCTTTCTCTCTGGCATCCGCAAGGCCTGCTGCAGTAGTACAGGTGGCTTCCTTGTCATCAATGTCAGTCGCAGTAGGGCCTACCATCAGATTACCGTGAACAGTAGGCGTAAACAATACACCTTTACCCAGCTTGCTCGGCAGCTGGAAAATGGTTTTTTCAACCATCTTTCCCATCTGCTTGTCATAGAGACAGTATTCTCCTCGTCTGGCAACGATTTTCATAGGACTGCTGCTGACCATATGGTGTATTGCGTCAGCGTAAACGCCTGCCGCATTTATAACAATTTTAGCTTCTAAGTCGCCTTGTGAAGTGACAACAGTAAAACCATTATCATTTTTCTTAATGTCGGTGACTTCGGAATCAAATCTAAACTCTACTCCGTTTTGAACAGCATTTTCAGCCAGAGCCAGTGTAAGACCAAAAGGACATACAATACCACCTGTAGGGGCAAAAAGAGCTGCTACTACCTTTTCAGAAAGATTAGGCTCCATGGCACGAGCCTCATCTCCTGTAATGATTCTCAATCCCTCAACGCCATTCTTACGGCCATTTTCCATAAGATCATTCAGGGTAGACATCCCCTCTTCTTCCCAACAGATAACCAATGAACCGTTTCTCTTAAAAGAAAAGTCCAGATCTCTGGAAAGCTGTTCCATGCGACGGTTACCCTCCGCATTTAACTTTGCCTTAAGTGTACCCGGCTCTGCATCAAAGCCTGCATGAACTATACCACTGTTAGCTTTGGAAGTACCCTCACATACATCCAGCGCCCTTTCCAGCACTACCGTTTTCAGCCTGTAACGTGAAAATTCACGGGCAATGCTGGCACCTGTAACACCCGCCCCTATGATACATACATCAAACATATTTTCTTCTCCTTTTTCCGGCGCTTTTATTAAATTCGCCTACAGTCTAGTATAATTCTCCATGGCCTAATCAGTCAAGGAAACGAATAATTATGAAAGTCTGTATTTTTTAGAAATTACCTGTGCTGCCGGAAACCGTAAAATTTCTTCAGGTTTCTGCCATTTTACAGTTTATAAAGGCTTTATAATTGTTTCGATACTGTTAATTGTGGAACTTCTTTTGAGATGCTATAGTGATAGCCACGAGAAGTGTTTTTCTAATTAATCTGACTATATGTCTTTTATAAATGGGGGCCGTTTGTGATTTATATTCTTCAGGGTATTTACATCTTATTTATGATACTGTTGATATTGCTGATTATCAAGTTACGCAATATTAAAAGTCGTGTGGGAAAAGCCATTCGCTTTACCCTTATTCATGGCGTCATCACCTTCTTAACCGCTGCATTGGCATTGTTTTTCAGACACCGACTGCTGTCTACCATTTTCTATGGTTTGTTTTCCAGCAGTGTTACTTTCGTTCTCATTGCCGTAATGCACTTTGTTTCAGAATACACCAACCATACAAAAAGACACAAACCTCTTTTTATTACCTTCTACTCACTGGCTGCAATCGAATTCTTCGGCATGCTCAGCAACAATTGGTTTCACCAGATATTTGTTCTTAGGGAAGCCTATCTGCCCAATGGCACTATGGTATATAGGATTGGCGAATCCAGTCCTTTGTACCTGTCTCATATAGGCCTGTGTTACATCATTGTAGGCGTTATTTTTTACATGTTACTTCATCAGACCATTCTGTCCCCGGCACTATACAGGAGGCGGTATATAGGCATTGTTGCCGCCTTTGTAGTGGTCCTCATATTGGATGCAATAGGAATTTTCACAGATATTCTTGTAGGTTTTTCACCTCTGGTATATGCACTTTTGGCAGTCAGCATATACGAGTATGCCATTGTTTTTGCCCCTAAAAACCTGGCAGCCGAACTTCTTTCAGAAGTGATTCGTGACATGGAAACAGGTATTGCGGCCTATGACTTGGACGCACGACTAATCTACGCCAACGACTTGGCTGAGCACGCTTTTGCTCATCAGCTGTTCGGAGATATTTCTCTTGAAGCGTTCGGAAAAGAGTGGCTTAAGGATCAGAAACCCGAAAATCACGAAAATGCCACCTGGAGTCAGGATACGGAAGACGGCAGTGATTCACATTATGAAATATCCTATACCAGAATATTCGATTCTGCCAACAAATTAATCGGCTTCTACTTTTCCATACTGGACAGAACAACCTCTGTTAACAATTACTTCTCAGAAAAATATAAAGCTACTCACGATGAGCTGACCGGTCTGTACAATGGTAATGGTTTTTTCGAGCAGGTAAGACTGCTTTTGGATAAGGACCCTGATACTCCGCGAATCATCGTTGTTTCTAATATCAAGGGTTTCAAACTGTTAAATGACCTTTTTGGCGAAGAGCGAGGCGACAAAGTACTTCGTAGAATAGCCAATGTTATGAGCCAGCGATGCATAGATAACGATTCCATCCCTGCCAGACTCATGTCTGACCGTTTTGCCATCTGTATGCGTAAAGACCGTTACAGTGACGAGCTTTTTACCGAGCTTCCTCAGCAGGTTATACAGCTGGAGGAAAATCATCTCTACAAAGTTGTATGTCATGTTGGAGTATATGAAATCACAGATCTTGACATAAATGTATCCACCATGTGTGACAGAGCCTTTTTCGCTCTAAACTCTATCAAAAACAATTACGCTACTCTTGTGGCTCATTATGACGATTCCCTAAGAGATCATATACTAAAGGAGCAGGAATTGATAGGTGCCCTTCAGGAATCCTTGAAAAACGGCGAATTTCAGATATATATCCAGCCACAGATTCAGGCGAACAATTATACCTGTAAAGGTGGTGAAGCTCTGGTACGATGGATGAGGCCTACCGGCATGGTCCCTCCCGGAGATTTCATTCCGGTGTTTGAGCGTACAGGCCTAATAACTACTTTGGACAAATATGTATGGGAACTGGCTTGTGAAAAACTTCGCCAGTGGAAAAGTCTGGGCCTGGATGACTACTATATTTCCGTCAACATTTCCCCACGAGATTTCTACTTTGTTGATCTCTATGATACCTTCACCTCACTGGTAGAAAAGTATCGTATCAGCCCTCGTAATCTCCATCTGGAGATCACCGAGTCAGTTATTATGAACGATGTCAAAAAACAGATTGCTCTGATCAATTCATTAAGGGCTTATGGCTTTCTGGTAGAAATGGATGACTTTGGCAGTGGTTATTCTTCACTGAATATGCTTAAAAATCTATCTGTAGATGTATTAAAAATCGACATGGGTTTCCTGGGTGAGACAGAGCCTCATAGGATAGAACGCAGCCGCAACATATTAAAAATGATTGTTGCTTTATCCAAGGATTTGAATACGGAAATTGTCTCAGAAGGAGTAGAGACTCAGGAAGAAGTCGAGTTCCTTACCTCCATCGGCGTTGACGTTTTCCAGGGATATTTTTTCTCCAAACCTCTTCCTGTAGGCAAGTTCGAAGAAGAGTATGTTCCCATTTGAAATGTGACAGGGGGACGGATCTGATTGACACACTTTTCGGGAAAAGTGTGTCAATCAGATACGTCCCCCTGTCACATTT
>JAZUFN010000004.1:0-14328 GCA_045640725.1 Lachnospiraceae bacterium | reverse complement strand
GTATAAAGAATATATGGGCCTGTATTACCCTCGAAAGAAGTAAATCTCTCAATATCAAAACAATAGTCCTTGGTAGCCGCATTGGAAAGATCACCATACTTAAGAGCAGCAAGGCCTACCACCTTTGCTGTCTCTCGAGCCTCATTTTCATCGGTCTCACGATTCTCCATAATGCGATTAAATACTGCATCCTGAACCTGCTGAATTAATACTTCCAGTCGAAGTACTCCGCCCTCTCTGGTCTTAAATGGCTTTCCGTCCTTTCCATTCATGGTACCATTACCGATAAATTTAAGCTCTGTCTCCGGCCTTACAATACCTGCCTTCTTAGCTGCACGGAAAACCTGGAGGAAATGAAGTTCCTGACGCTTGTCTACCACATATATAACCTTGTCCGGATGATAATCCTGCTCACGCTGAATCAGTGTGGCCAGATCAGTAGTCTCATAAATGGCAGCACCATCAGACTTACGAACAATACAGGGAGGATATTCCTTTTTATCATCAGGCTCAGCTATATCAATTACTAAAGCCCCCTGGCTCTCGTGTGCTACACCATCAGCTATCATTTTATCAAGCATGGGACCTACATACGGATCCGCATCGCTTTCTCCCAGCCAAAGATCAAAATGTACGTCCAGATTATTATAATTCTTTTCCAGATCCACCTTTGATACATTCACTATATGCTGCCACAGCGCTCTATAGGCAGGCACTCCCTGCTGAAGCTTAACGGTAGCCTCGTGACAACGCGCAGAAAATACCGGATCCTCCTTTGTCTTTTTGCTGGCGCATGGGTAAATCTCCTCCAGCTCAGAGATAGTAAATGGAGCTTCTTTTGGATACTCTCCTGTAAAACTATCATCAAAATAAGGAAGCTCAGGTTTTCTGTCCCTAACCTCTTCGATTATATCTCCCATTTGCAGACCCCAGTCTCCAAGATGAGCATCGCCGATAGTCTTATGGCCTGCATACTGACAAATACGTTTAACAGACTCGCCAATAACCGCAGGGCGCAGATGTCCTACATGAAGAGGCTTTGCCACATTGGCTCCACCGTAGTCAATAATGATAGTCTGTACTTTCTCCGGCGCTTCCAGACCAAAATTCGGAGAATTATTCATGCCATTCATGGACTCGGCAACAAAATCTCCTGAGAGCTTAATATTAATAAAGCCCGGCATTACAGCCTCAATAGTCTCAAAAGCAGACTTATCTGCTATATTTTCCAATATTTCATTTGCTATTTGAATAGGGGCTTTTTTAAAGGCCTTAGCACATGCCATAGCTCCATTACACTGATATTCACAAAGGTCAGGTCTGTTTGATACGGTCACTCTGCCATACTCAGCAGGATAGCCTGCTTTTACAAAAGCTTCTTCAAATACAAGAGTTAATTCATCACGAATATTCTTCAATTTACTGCTCCTTCCAGGAAAACTAAATCCTGTTTTAATCACACAGAGTAATTATACTATCACTATCGTTATATATCAACCACAAAAAATAAAAAAGATGCCTGAATATTCATAGAAATTCAGGCATCCTTCTTTACTTCTCTTCCGTATTATTTTCTTCTTCTGGCTTTACCTCTGCAGCCTCCGTCTTTGCATCTGTAACTTCCGGTTTTGGCTCTTCCGGCTTTGCTTCCTCAGGTTTTGGCTCCTCAGGTTTTGGCTCCTCAGGCTTTGGCTCCTCAGGCTTTACTTCCTCAGGCTTTACGTCTTTATCTTCCGCTGTATTTTTTGCTTTTTTTTCTTTAAATTTATTTGTGTAATAATAAGCGTCATAAGCTCCCAGGCCAACAGCTACTATTAGCAAGAAAACAGCCACTACATACAGTGGGCTCACCTTTCCCTTTTCATCTACGACAGGCTTACCTGTAACTCCAGGCAGTGTAGTGGGGACAGGTGTATCAGGAACCGGCGTCGGTGTTGTTTCTTCCACAGCCTTTGTAGGCCATGGAGTAGCTACCGCCCCTGCCTCCTGTGTGGGTGTCGGAACCGGTGTGTCCGTAGGAACAGGTGTAGGCGTCTTGGTAGGCTTCGGTGTATTGGTAGGCTTTGGTGTATTTGTGGCCTTTGGAGTGTCAGTAGGTACAGGCGTAGCTAACGGGTCCATAGACGGCTCGGGCATAGGGGTGTATACAGGCTCCTCTGACGGCTCAGGTGTAGGAGTCTCTACAGGCTCCTCTGACGGCTCAGGAGTAGGTGTAAATACAGGTTCCTCTGATGGCTCAGGTGTAGGGGTAAATACCGGCTCCTCTGACGGCTCAGGTGTAGGGGTTTCTTCCGGCTCCTCTGACGGCTCAGGCGTAGGGGTAAATACCGGCTCCTCCGTTGGCTCAGGTGTAGGGGTAAATATCGGATACTCTGCAGAAAGTACTAATTCCGACTCATCTGCATGAAGATAATAAATGCTGCTGCCGATAGCTACTTTGACGATTCTTTCAGCATTCTCATCCGAAAAAGCCGTAATATCAAACATGTCAATTATAAAACTGTTTATTGTATTCTCTCTCAGCTCAGACCCTTTAAGCTCTGCAAATGACAGCTCTTTAAGGCTTACACAGCCAACAAACATTTTATCTGTTTCTGCATTCAGACTGATGCCACTAAAGGCGGAAAAATCAGCCTTTTTTAGATTGACACAGCCTGTAAACATCCAGCTTAAATCCAGTGAATCCTCGCCTATATAGCCTACGCCTTCCGTATCAGCCAGCACAAATTCTTCCAGCTGCTCAGTCATGTCTGCTGCATCTTTGTATAACTCCATTAAAAAGCAGGGATCACTGAATGAAATGAAAGCCTCAATCTTATTTATGTCACTACCGATTGTATTGAAAACAGCTCTAGCCTCATCAATACTGCTTATAGCACCAAGGATTGTTCTTGTATGCTTTTTACCATTATCAACATACTTTAATCCAAGATTATTTTCTACTTCTACCTCAACCAGTTCATTTTCCGCATATGTATGAATTCCCGCAATTCCAAGAATAAGCGAGATAATTAGTAACTGCGCTATTTTAACCTTTGTTATTTTCTTCATTGTATATCTCCAATCTTTCCTATTTTTGATTATAGAGATTTTCACAGAAATAACAAGCCCCTTATTTCAGCTGTTTTAGCGACTTAACACTTATCAAGAGTATATACCCACTCATCCACGGTGGCTATACACTGAATATCTCTCCCCAAAATAAACACCCATTGATTTTTTTCTGAGTCCAGCACCAAATCATTGGCATACAGATCATATCTGCGATATTTAAAAGAAAGTGAAGCCTTAGGAGCTGTAAAAACAATGTATTCCACCTCTTTGCAATAATTCTGTTCAGGTATATTCACTAAAATCTTCGGATTTTTCTTGTCTCTGATTTTGGGTACAGGGCTCACTAAAAATTTCAGGCCATTTTTTATTTCCTCAATCTTCACATCTAAAAGATAACCCTCATCCAAAGCTGTATCCACAAAAGGTAAATAATCAAAGCTTACCTTTTTGGCCGGCTTTGCGGCCAGCTCAGACCTGCATTTTGAAATAGCAGTATCTATTGCCTTCTTAACATCATCGTCACCAAAATACTTGTCATTTTTTATACGGCGCCCAATAGCATACTCAGCCAGTGTAAGCATCCAGAAAGCCTCTGCTTTATCCTCCGGGCAACCGATGCCATCCCAGAGCATCTTGCCCATTCTGAGAGCAATGTCTGCCATGCAGGTATCTTCTCCTGACAAAAATTTCCTTAGATTCTCATTGTAATATCTGCTGACAAGGGCAAATGCGGCTTTTTCATCCTTTGGGACACCTTGTCCTTTTAAATACATATCAGCCAGCTTGTAAGTAGACTCAAAATAGCCATAGGTCTCGCCTATGGAAAAATACTTAAGAGCCTGGTCGTACTCAGGCTGACCATTGTTTGTGCGTCCGTAATAATAAATATACCCCAGAGTGTTGGCATATTGACCACGATTATTCTCTGTTTCATCCATAAGCTCCAGAAAAATGTCCCTGCTTTTTCCCCAGTCACAGGGACAATTTTCATCGCCGCCATAGTAGCTGTAGCCTAAATTTGCTTTTTTTTGTTCCTCTTCCTCTGATAAGTACTTCTTTTCTTTTTTCATAAATGCGACTCCCATTTCTCCACTTATGCAAATACCTTACGAATAACCTTCTTAACAAGCATATATTACACTTGCACCACTATACAGTGTATCAAATTATGTTTTATTAACCATTAATTTTTTATAAAAGATAAGAAAAGCCTTAACTCCTTTCTCGTTTTTCTGCAAAAAAATCTCATCAGCTCACCTGATGAGATTTCGTAATCATTATTCTGCTTTAAGCATTTCCACAAGCTTATCAATCTTTTCCTGTGTAAGTATGGAATTATCATTGGAATCTTTATGTGTGTTCAGGAAATTAACCAGCGCATCGATTTCATTTTGTCCAAGAAGAGAACGATCCCTAATAAAATCATTTCCCTTATTATCAGCCAAGTTATTTAAATCAAAACCACTGTTAAGCATTCCAATGAGCTTATCAATGCTCTCCTGGTTCATCACATCATTTTCAATAGAGTCCTTTTGAGAACTAAGAAATGAAACAAGTGCATCAATCTCGCTTTGCGAAAGAAGTGCTTTAGATTCTGCCATGTAACAAGTCCTCCAAAATACATTTTATATACAAGGAATACTCTATCACATTATTATAAAACTAACAAATTAAAAAACTCGAAAGAAAATCTAATGCCAATTATTTCTGAGTGGTATCATCGGAAAAACCGGCGATATAAGTAGCAAAATCCATGCCGCCAACATACCATTCTCCATCTATTTTTACCAACCATACAGGGAGATCTATAGGATAGATTTTCCATACTCCGGAGGCTCTGTGCTTCATCTTTTGTTCAAAAGTTACGTGAACAAAAGCATAGTTGTCTCCGTAGCTGAAAAATTCTTTGGTCTCATAGTTCTGGAACGATACATCTGTATGAGCATTGAACCAATAGTTATTCATCTTGGATATTGCTGTGTAATATTTTGAATTTGCAGGAAAATAGCCTTGAATCTCAGTAATTTGAACATCCTTAGAGCAGAAAAGAGCATATGTTTTCAAAAATTCAGTCGCATATACAATCAGCTCATCCATCTCAGAATCATCACTGGTAAGTCCCGCAGAAAAAGTTTTGGTTTCAGCATCATACACTGCTATACTGTCAGTGTTCAATCTGTTTTTCCAGGTAGTATCCTCTTCTTTTACATCTAAATCAACATAGTACTTAGTAAATGTAGGATAATAAATATTATCCTGAAGGCTCTTATATTCAGGATATTTCCTGATTACCTCATTAAGCATAAAGTAATCAACACCGCAATCAATATCCTTTTCCATCACTTCATCGGCTGTCAAATCTACTCCATTAAAGCAGACTACCATATCAGCAGGAGCATAGGCATAATGTAAAAGATAGTAATACCCGCCGGAAGCCTGATCTGTAAGCAGGTGCACATCATGTCCAGCCCTGTCTTTAACCTTAATCTCCGGTTCAAAATAAAACTTAGTATCCGAGTATTCCAAATATCCTACCCGGCAGTCACTGTCTTTACGCCCTTTCGCTTCAGTCTTGGGGACTTCCTTACCATTCACATAAAGGGTCATAGTCTCAGGGATAGTAACAGCATAGCTGTACTTAGGCTGGATAAAAAATGTTACACTCTCCAAGTCCCAAAGCTTGAAATCAAAATCCGCATCATATTTTACGGTCTCTTTCAGAGCAAAGGAAGCCAGCTGTTCCTCTCCAACAGAAAGAATATACTGAGGTTTGCTGTCTGTATACTGACCGTAATAACGACCATAGGTCATTTTCTTATTTTCAGTAGATTTAAAGAAATCATCCAATAAATCATCTACAGACTCTGTATCCTGTTCAATCTTATTGGTAATAAGTTTCTTTAATGTCTGCCTATTTTTCTCAGTAAAGGAGCTTTCTACAACTTTTTCAGCCTGATGGACCGGTCTGGTAGCCTCATATGCGTCCAGGAAATAATACAATTTACGTAATAACAACCCTACCGCAATGAGAGAAATGACCATTAATACTGCGTATATAATCCAAAAGACCGGCACTTTTCGTTTATTTAATGACTCGTCCATCATTCCCTCTTTTCCACATAGATACAATCAGGAAGACGTCTGCCACCTGTTAACGTTGATAAATTGGATATTAATTCGCCTTCATAGTACATGGCAGAAGAACTACCGCCATCGAGATTACATGCATTTATAGCTCCAAACTGCATCATAACATCTACCAAGTCTGAATATGAAGCTCCTAATGAATTGGCCTGACGTCCGTCAATAACCAGAATCAAAACCGCACCGTCTGCTCTTTGTCCTATTGCCGTTCTTGGATTTAAATTAAGTGTATTATTACTTATGGCAGCCTTTCCATCCTTTACCAAAACCGGTCCGAATGCAACTGCGTCTCTTATTCCCGCAGCCTTGGCTGCAGCTCCGGTCATTTTTCCTACCACCATAATGTTATCTTTATTAAATCCCACCATAACGCATTCTGTGCTGTCCGAACCAAATACCATCTGACCTCCACTGAATACAAAGCCTTCAGGTATAGTGCCGGTCCCCTTGCCATCAGGGTCATCAAATCCACCGGCATTTACTCCTCCTATAGCGTTGTATTTATCCAGCATGTCAGGAAGATACTCTCCTTTTTTATCGGGATTGCCAATATTGCCACATACACCGACCTTGACCCTTGATGGATCTTTTACCACCATCATTCTGCCGGAGTAGGTGACGCCTCTTACGGGAACTATTTCCACATCCTTTTCTTCCACCTCTTCCCCCTGCTCGTTTTTCTCAGGAATAGTAATAAGGTTTGGATTGGATACTGTGTCAAATTCCTCTATTTCATTGCCCATCACTATTGCTTCCACCACATCTGAGGGAAGCACAAGATCTGCAAGAAATTTCAAAGCGCTGGTCTCTCTTACAGATAATACAAACATTTCTCTGGCAGAACCGGAAGGACCGTAATTCAACATATAAATTGCTCCTACCAGCCCCCCTGCAATTACGAAAACCACCGAGAAAATCACCAGCACCCCTCTGAGTATATATTTTACCGGAGTGGGCATTTTTTTATTTTTCTGCCATTCATCTGCCATTTGCTTGTTCCTTTAAATGAAATAATACTAACTTCGTATTCTACTAAATAGCTTCTTATAAAACAATCATTTTAGAATTATTTATAGTGTTTACCAAAAGATTTAATAATTATATCTCCTTAGTATGGACTGTGAAAATCTGCTTCTGCTTTTGCTACGGCCTCATCCAATGTCATTCCGGTGAAATTCTGCGCTCCTAAATATCTGCCTGATTTCTTATCATCAATAAACAGCCCCACTACTATACCTGGGATAGCACTAACAGGATCATTGGGTGCATATTGGCCTCCCAAATCTGTCCTGCACCAGCCCGGATCAGTAAGATTAATGCAAACATCTGTTCCCTGGAGCTTGGATCCTATATCTATAGTAACTTTATCCAAAGCTGCCTTGCTGGCTGAATAGCCTGCTATTTTTCATCACACACCTGGAAGATATAGAACTTCAGGTAGTATGACTCATCTGCATTCCAGGCTATGGGGTGATCCGGTGCTTGGGTACGGAATTCTACCTGGCGCAGACGTTTATGTACGCTCTTGGCTGCTTGGCCGATAACCTCAGTAAAAAGTTCATAGCTCATAAAATGTGAGCATGAACAGGTAGCCAAAAAGCCTCCGTCTTTAACCAGCTTAAGCCCCTGCATATTAATCTCTCTGTAGCCCTTCATTGCCTTTTTTATAGAGTCCTTGGACTTGGTAAAGGCAGGCGGATCCAAAATAACTACGTCGTACTGTTTACCTTCTGCATTCAGCTTCGGTAATAAATCCAGCACATCAGCACACATGAATTGTACTCTGTCAGATAGTCCGTTGAGCCGGGCATTCTCAGTAGCCTGAGCAACAGCCAGATCAGATGCATCTACACCTGTTACACTTTTTGCGCCAGCTATACCTGCATTAAGAGCAAATGAGCCTGTATGTGTAAAGCAATCCAGTACATCGGCATCCTGACAAATCTTATGCATAGCCAAACGATTATACTTCTGATCCAGGAAAAAGCCGGTTTTCTGTCCCTCTGCCACATCTACCAGGTACTTAACGCCGTTTTCCACTATCTGTACTTTTGTTTCAAAGGGCTCTGACAGGAAGCCTTTAGTACGCTCCATGCCCTCCAGCTCACGTACCTTGGCATCACTTCTCTCATACACGCCACGTATAACTATGCCATCTTCAGCCAATACTTTACGAATAGCATCTACTATAATCATTTTAAATCGATCAATACCCAGTGCCAGCGACTGTACCACCAGCACATCTGAGAATTTATCCACTACCAATCCCGGAAAAAGGTCTGCTTCTCCAAAGATCAAGCGACAGGAGGAAGTGTCTACCACCTTTTTCCTGTATTCCCAGCAATCTCTTACACGATTTTCAAAAAAAGTTTCATTAATCTCAGTATCCGCATTGCGGGTAAGCAGACGAACTGTAATCTTTGACTTACGATTTATATAGCCCAGGCCCAGCGAAAAGCCATTTACAGCCTTAACCACTACCAAATCACCATCTGCAATATTACCTGTTATGGACTCTATCTCGTTATCATAGACCCATAATCCACCTGCATTAAGTGTTCTCCCCTCACCCTTTTTCAGATTTACAATTCCCTTTACTTCGAACATTACTTCTCTTCTTTCTTATTATCTTTAAATACTACCAGTTTGCTGAAAATATAGTTCAAAACAATAACAATTACACTGACAATAAGCTTTGCTACATCCAGTCCGAATATTTGCGCCTTTAAACCCAGGATAATAAGCACCGGCACCAGAAATATTTCAATAACACCCGTAACTACTCTGGCTCCCATGAATCTGCCAAATTCACCTAAAATTCCTGATATTCCGTGAGCTCGTTCAGAAAAAACAAAATTTCTGTTGGTAACATAAGCAAACAGTACAGCTGCCAACCAGGCAATAAGGCCGGCGACACCTTTTTGAAGCAATGTATCCAAAGCACCTGAAATGGTGGATGAATCAGCTATGATTTCATCCCCACTCCCCAGCAATTTATCAAAAATCCAATACACCACAAAATTCACAGCAGTTGTAGCTACTCCGAAGATGATGTACATGATTGTCTCTTTATTTATTATTTTGGCTATCAGCTTCTTCATTACCGTTTTTCCCCGGGATCTCCTCTAATATTACTTTATTAAGTAATCTTGCCTGCTCAAGAAAATCATCATTTTCAGCAGCTTCGCTCTTCTTTACTTCATTTTCTTTAGCTTTTCTGGCCGCTCTTCTTTCCTCAGATAAACGGGCCGCATTGGCAATCTCACGATTTACTTCGTATTCATCAATCTTATTCTTTCTTCTGTCTCTACGACTGATGCCGACCTGTAATGTCTCCTGTCTGGTAACATCCTCCGGATCAATTCGTTTAATTCTGGTATAGGCTGTAGATTCCAGAGGCATTTTGGTCTTTTTAAGCTTAAACTCAATGGCTGTTTTTACCAGGAAATAAATAACCGCAAAAACAGGTACACCCAGAATCATTCCCCATACACCAAATAAACCGCCGCCGACAGTGATGGCCACAACTACCCAGAATACGGAAAGTCCGGTAGAATCTCCCAAAATATTGGGACCGATGATATTTCCATCAAACTGCTGAAGTACTATAACAAATATTCCAAATATCAACGCCTGCTGAGGTGATACCGCCAGTACAAGGATAATAGTAGGAATAGCACCAATCCAAGGACCAAAGAATGGGATGATATTGGTAATACCGATAATAACTGATATCAAGGCTGCATAAGGAGTCTGCATAATAGAGGTGCCAATAAAGCAAAGAGCACCAATAATTAATGAATCCACCAGCTTTCCTGTGATGAATCCACCGAAAATATTATCTACCTGACGTGTAACAGCCAGAATAACATTTGCCTTCTCCAGCTTAAATACCGCATATATAGTCTTCTTAATCTCTCCAATAAACTTATCTTTACCGATCAAGAGATAAACCGCAACGCAAAGTCCAATCAAAATATTAAGAATCATCTTGAAGGTCGCCATAACCCCGGTTAATACCTGAGAAATATATGTATTAATCTGAGGCAAAATCTGATTCTTATAGTAGTCGGTAATAGTATTCACCAACTCATTCATGGTACCCTGCACATAGTCCTTAATAGCAGGCTTATCCTCTACAAAATCAAGAATAAAGTCCTCAATATTATTACCATACTCAGGTAACTTATCAGCAATTTCAGATACTGACTTGCCCAGGCCCGGAAGCACCATCCAAACAAGTGCTGCAATAAGCGCAATAAAAAGCACCATTGAAATGGTAATACCAATACCTTTGGATAGCTTTTTGGCCGCAGTATGCTTCATACCCATGCCACTGAATATGCGCTTAAAAAACGCACTGATAGTCTCTACCAATGGATTAAGAAGATATGCTACCACCGCGCCTATTATGATAGGTGAAAGAATTTTAATTAATCCTCTAAAACCCTCTCTGATAGCATCTATTCTGTATATGAAGAAGAAAAAAGTGATAACAGCGGAAAAAACCAAAAAGATCATTAATCCGATTTTAAAATACTTATTCTTTTCTTTCACATGTACCTTCTTTCCTGGTTATAAATCCCAATCTTTATAACTACCCCTGTCAGCTTAGCCTTTAACTCTTAAAATTTCCCCAATTTCAGGCATTTCGGACAATTTAACTCTGATATCCTGTCTGGCATGAGGACATGAATCCTGATGATTCCCCTCACTATCAGTAATGTCGCATACTTTCACCAAAAGGTCACGCCCATCCGGCTTCATAATTTCGATTTCATCACCTACAGAAAATTTGTTTTTTTGCTCCATCCTGATATAGCCGTTTTCGGCCTTATCATAAGCAAATCCCAAGTAAACATACTCTGTAGTATAAGTATTATTGTCATAAATCTGTGCATCTGTATCAGGCTTTCCATAGAAAAAGCCTGTAGTATATTTTCTATTGGTGCACTTTGCCACTTCTGACCGGTAGTAGTCCAGCTTACTCTCATACAGCGCAGGATCCTTAAAAAAATCATCGATAGCTGCTCTGTAGCTGCGTGCTGCAGATGCTACATAAAGGGCAGTTTTCATTCGTCCTTCTATCTTGTAGGAATCAATACCTGCATCCACCAGGTCCGGTATATGGTCAATCATACAAAGATCTTTTGAATTGAAGATGTATGTGCCTCTTTCGTTTTCAAATACCGGCAGATATTCTCCGGGTCTGTTTTCTTCTGTAATATAATATTTCCACCTGCATGGATGGGTGCAAGCTCCCAGATTGGCATCTCTTCCGGTAAAATAATTTGAAAGCAAGCATCTGCCTGAATAAGAAATACACATAGCCCCGTGAATAAAGGTCTCTATTTCCATTTCTTCAGGTATATTTTCCCTGATTTCCTTTATCTCGGCTACAGACAGCTCTCTTGCAGATACTACTCTGGTAGCCCCCTGCTGTTTCCAGAAATTATAAGTAAGGTAGTTTACATTATTTGCCTGAGTACTGATATGAATATCAATATTAGGGGCTGCCTCTCGAGCCATCATAAATGCACCCGGATCTGAAATAATAAGAGCATCCGGGACAGCGCTCTCTCCATCGGGAGTTTTGAGCTCGCTCAGCTCTCTGAAGTAATCCTTCATGCCATTAAGGTCCGGATTATGAGGGGTGATATTGGCCGTTACATAGACCTTCTTTCCATGATCATGAGCATATTTTATGGAAATTGCCATATCATCATGGGAAAAATTCTTAGCCTTAGCTCTCAGGCCATACATGTCACCGCCAATATATACTGCATCGGCTCCATATAAAATTGCTGTTCTAAGCACTTCCGGCGAAGAAGCAGGAAGTAATAATTCAGGTTTTCTCATATATATTCCTTATTTCATAACTGACAAGGCCATACCATCCCCCACTGCTACTACAGATGTAGTGAGTCTTTCATTATGCTTGAGTTCGTATAAATACTCTCTCATACGCATGTGTATGGTACGATCCCGTCTTTCAATTATATACTTTGAATCGATGATGGAGCCTTCCTGGAGTACATTATCCGTTACCAGCACATCTCCTCTTTTCATCATCTTCATGACGCTTTGTAAAAAGGCCATATACTGAGCCTTTGCAGCATCCATGAATATAAAATCATAATGCTTACCCTCTGCTGCCAGCTGTTCCAGCACTTCTTTGGCATCACCGGTAAGAAATGTAATATCATCTTTTCTTGCCAGCCTGGACAGATTTTTTTCAGCCTCCACTATACGCATAGGTACTTTCTCTATAGTGGTAAGATGGCAATCAGCCGGCATATATTCCGCCATGAAACTGGCAGAAAAGCCAACGGCTGTGCCTATTTCCAAAATACTCTCAGGCTGCTTCATTTCAATTAAGAATCGTAAGAGTCCCTGGGAATCCTTCCTGATAATGGGCACTTCATTAGCTAAAGCTTCCTGCTCCAGTAGTCTTAGATGCTCCGGCATCTCTGTATCCAACGATGCCAAATAATCAGCCATTCTTTCTTCGATTATCATCTGCCTGCCTCCGCACCGGGTGCCGGAGCTACTGACGGAGCCGGGGTCGGAGTCGGCTCCTCGATGGCATTTTTATAGTCGGTGATAGTGTCCAGTATTTCCCCATAATTCATAGAGGTATTCAGAATGTATTTACCGGCCAAAATCTTGTAACTCATGGATTTTACACGAATGTAAAATGAATAACGGTTTTTAATTACTTTGTTAACCTCCAGTGCCGAAGCAATATCCATGGTGGATGCACCATTTTCAATTACTATGGAAACATTTTTCCCGGGTGCAGGGTCTACGGTAGTATCCCCAAATACCTGGTATGTAAAATCATATACAAATATACAAGCTCTGTAGATGAGAAAAATAACGACAGCATAAAAAACCACATTTAATACCATGTGCATAATAAAATACACTATATCCAAAGCGGTCTGCATACCTGCCTGTCTTTTTCTGACACCTCTTCCTGCCATTACTCGTTAACCTCCATGATAACAGGGAGAATCATAGGCTTTCTTCCTGTTTTCTTCCATACGAAATCAGCAAGGCCGTCCCTTACCATATTTCGCATCTTGTTTCTATCGCTGATACCTTTTTTGGTAATATTGTCCAAGGTATCCATTACACAATCATAGGCCTCATCCATAAGATCTTCAGACTCTTTTACATATACAAAGCCTCTTGATACAATCTCCGGGCCGGCTATGAATTCACCACTGCTGCGATCATAAGTCATAGCTACTGTAACAATACCATTAGCAGCCAACTCCTGACGATCACGAAGAACGACATTACCCACGTCGCCCACGCCCAGTCCGTCTACATAGACACCACCTGTAGTCACATGGCCTGTAACACGTGCCGCCTCAGCATTCATTTCCAGTACATCGCCGCATTTTAATATAAAGACATTATCTTTTTCTACACCCGTAGCCTGAGCCAGCTCACTGTGCTTCATAAGATGTCTGTATTCACCATGAACAGGTACAGAGAACTTAGGCTTGGTAATAGCATATATCAGCTTAATCTCTTCCTGAGAGGCGTGCCCTGATACATGAGTATCCTGGAAAATAACCTTGGCTCCCAGCATGGACAGCTCATTAATAACTTTTGATACTGATTTTTCATTGCCCGGAATAGGATTGGAAGAAAGAATAACCACAACCCCCGGTACAATAGTAACTTTCTTATGTACAGCTGCAGCCATACGTGACAATGCTGCTCTGTCTTCTCCCTGGGAACCTGTTGTAATAATACATATCTTATCCGGAGGATAATTTTTTATTTCCTCTACTGTAATGATAGTGCCCTTAGGAACAGAGAGATATCCCAGCTCCTGAGCAATATTCACTACATTAACCATACTGCGGCCTTCAATTACCACCTTTCTCTTGTGGCGATGAGCTGAATTGATTATCTGCTGTACTCTGTCTACATTGGACGCAAAAGTAGCAACAATAATTCTGGCCTTTGTATTATCTGCAAAAATAGCTTCAAAAGTCTTACCCACAGTACTCTCACTCATGGTATAGCCGGGACGCTCAGCATTGGTAGAGTCTGCTAACAGGGCCAAAACACCTTTTTTACCGATTTCGGCAAATCTCTGCAGATCAATAG
>JAZUFN010000003.1:0-26165 GCA_045640725.1 Lachnospiraceae bacterium | reverse complement strand
ATAAGAAAGTGAAAGGACACTCTTCAGGGTGTCCAGGGGCGCCGGATGCCGGTGGCATCCGCTTGGCGCGGACCGAGCAAAGCGAGTCGAAGCAGAAGGCGCACGAATCGCGGGGATGCGAGACCGAGCCCCTGGTGACGCACGCATGAGCATCGGTTCTGACGACAGTTGGGGTCGGTGCTTTTTCTTATCTCTCTATTTCTAACAATTCAATTAAATCTTTTTGATTCTATTTGTTTCTCCCCTTTTCTGTTGTATGATAAATGGATAAAAATAATCGAGGGAATTCTATGCACAATATCCTATCCTATGTAAAATACAGAAAAGATTTGACCTTCCGACAGATGCCTTTTAATGATGCGGACGCATTGGCATTTTCCTGCCTGTCCTACCTGGATTATTCCGGTCTGCTGGATGGGCGGACACGTATAAACGACCTTGCCCCCAGATACAAGGCTGAAAAACTGAAAGAAAATCCTAACTATTCTTTTGATGTTAAAGAGTTACTCTTACTGGAGATGGCTGATAGCAAACGCTATGGCAAGGTGAGCGTAGCCGACTATGAAAAAGAAATAAGTGAAGAACTTGAAATGACTTATTATGCCTGCACCTTCTATCTGAACAGATTTGAGGCAATAGTGACTTTCCCCGGTACTGATGACAGTCTCTTATCCTGGAAGGAAAATTTTGTATATCTCTATAGAATACCTGCTCCGGGTCAGGAAAAGTGCAGGGCATATCTGGGGAAAGTGCTGCAACAGCCCTTTGTTTCCGTACGTCTGATAGGACACTCCAAAGGCGGTACGCTGGCGGCATACGCAGCCATGAATACAGAGGCCAAGCTTCAGAAAAAAATCAGAGACATCTTCCTCCTGGATGCGCCTGGCTTCTCCTATGATGCCAATGAAAAACCGGGATTTAGAGCTATTAAAGATAAAATCAGAAGCTATGTGCCTGAGGACTGTGTGGTAGGTAAGCTTTTTCGCATACCTTACGGGGAGCCTATAGTTATAAAAAGTTTTAAAGAAAAGTTTGATCAGCACGAGCTTACCCACTGGAATACCACGGCCAACGGTATCGAAAGGACAGAGGCGACTTCTGCTTTCAGCGATAAAAATGCTGAGATTATCAATAATCTGGTGGAGTCGGTACTGCCGGATAAAAGAAAGACAGCAGTCGACGAGCTTTTTGACATGTTTTTTAGGAATAAAATCACCAGGATCGAAGAACTTAACAACATGACTTTTGTAAATGGCATAAAACTCGTGCTGTCCTATCCCAAGCTGTCTGCTGACACGAAAAATCTCATGACTACCCTGTTGAAAGAAATGAAACAGTAAGAAAATTTAGTGACACTGTATCCGAATTATGTTATTCTAAGGTATAGCATTACAGAGAAGGGATACTTCTATGGGGATTATATACACAGTTATGGGAAAAAGCGCTACAGGCAAGGATACAGTTTATAAAAATCTGGTAGCGGACAATAGATTTTTGCAGGTGGTTCTGTATACCACCAGGCCTATCAGAGCTGGGGAAAAAGAAGGCGTTGAATATCATTTCGTTTCTATTCCTGAGATGGAAAAGATGAGAGATGAAGGAAAGATAATCGAAATCAGAGTTTATCACACCGTCTACGGTCCATGGTATTATTTTACTGCAGACGATGGTCAGATCGACCTGTCCAAAGGTGATTATATGATGATTACCACCTTGAAGGGCTATGAGCAGATCAGAGACTATTATGGAGAAGACAAGGTGCGCCCTATCTACATCGAGATAGACGATTATACCCGCCTTAAACGAGCGGTAGATCGTGAAGGTAAACAGGAAAAACCCAATTTTTCCGAAGTATGTAGAAGATATCTGGCTGATGAAGCGGATTTTTCTGTGGGAGAGCTGATGAGACTGGGTGTAGATACACGTTTCGTGAATGGTGATTTGAACAGATGCCTGGAGGAAATTAACCGGTGGATATCAAAATAGACCAGCTCCAACAGTTAAATAATATTGAATATAAGCCCCAGGCCCCCGAGCCTTCAGAGGACTTTAAATTCGTGCTGGCTTCCAAGATAGAGGATACAGCCCTGGCGGAAAAGCTGGGTGTGCTGATAGACGATATCACAAAGGAAGGTAAAAAAATCTCCAAGCACATGGATGTTCGTGATATGAAGAGATATCGCGCACTTATCCGTGAGTTCATGAATGAAGCAGTCTCCCGTACCCACGAATTTAAGCGTGAAAATTTCCTGGACAGACGAGGAAGACATAGAGTATACGGCATGATTAAGCTGATAGATGAGAATCTGGACGAGCTGACTGCAGAGCTTTTGAAGGAGGAGAAGGATCACCTTCTTATTTTAAGTAAAATAGACGAAATCAGAGGCTTGCTTCTGGATATTTTGACATGACATACAGAGATATTCTCGGACAAGAAAATATAGTATCCCATCTGAAGGCAGCGGTAGCTCAGAAAAAGACCAGCCACGCCTACATCTTTTGTGGCGAAGACGGAAGCGGCAAGCGGATGATGGCAGAACGTTTTGCCAGAGCGCTGGTATGCGAAAGTGGTAGCGGAGAAGCCTGTGGTGAGTGTAAAGCCTGTAGGGAAAGCATGTCCGGCAATCATCCCGACATCAAGTATGTGACCCACGCCAAGCCACGTATTATCAGTGTCGATGAGATCCGAGATCAGCTGAACAATGATATGGTCATTAAGCCCTATAATGGTGGTAAAAAGGTATACATTATAGATGAGGCGGAAAAGCTGAACGAACAGGCTCAAAATGCCATGCTGAAGACTATTGAGGAGCCTCCGGAATACGGTATAGTAGTGCTTTTAGTCAATAATGCCGGTGCACTTTTGCCCACAATTAAGTCTCGCTGCATACAGCTGAATTTCAAGCCGGTATCCAAACGTATCGTTAAAGACATGTTGGTCAGAGACCACGGCATATCCGAATATATGGCGGATGTGGCCGCATCCTTCGCCGACGGCGTGCCCGGCAGAGCCATAAGCTTTGCAGAGTCTCAGGCATTTTCCGAAATGAAAAGTGATGTGGTATCCATGCTCCGTCGCGTAGACAAAATGGATGCAGGAGACATATATCAGACAGTAAAGGCCTGGAATGAGGGCAAATCAAAAGACAATCTCAAGGAAAAACTACAGCTGATCACTCTGTGGTACAGAGATGTGCTGGTAGCCAAGTCTACCGGAGCAGGCACAAAGCTTACTTTTTCCGATGAGGAAAATGAAATAATGGCTCAGGCAGAAAAATACAGCTATAAAAACCTGATGACCAAAGTGGAAGAAACACAAAAGGCAAGAGACAGGATAGCAGTCTCTGTGAATGCAGATGCCACCATAATGGTTCTTCTTTTCAAATTAAGAGAAAAATAGGGCACAGCCCATATAAAGCAATAGAAAGATTGAGGTAAATAGATGACAAAGGTAGTTGGAGTAAGATTCAGACAGGCAGGAAAAGTATATTATTTTGATCCATTGAATTTTGATATTAAGGCAGGCGGCAGTGTTATTGTAGAGACTGCCAGAGGCATTGAATTCGGTTACGTGGTTATGGACGTAAAAGAGATTGAGGATGAGAAGGTGATTCAGCCGCTTAAGGCTGTTATCCGCGTAGCCACTGCAGAAGATATAGAAAAGGAAAAGGAAAACAGACAGAAAGAAAAAGAGGCTATGGTCATCTGTCAGGAGAAAGTAAGAAATCGTGAGCTGGAGATGAAGCTTATTGGATGTGAATATACCTTTGACAGAAACAAGCTCCTTTTCTACTTTACTGCTGATGGCAGAGTGGATTTCCGTGAGCTGGTAAAAGACCTGGCATCGGTTTTCCGTACCCGTATTGAGCTGCGTCAGGTAGGTGTGCGTGATGAAGCCAAGATTTTGGGAGGTATCGGCGTATGCGGCAGACCGCTTTGCTGCCACTCCTATTTGGCTGATTTTGTTCCGGTATCCATAAAAATGGCCAAGGAACAGAATCTTTCTCTGAATCCCACCAAGATTTCCGGTGTATGTGGAAGACTTATGTGCTGCCTTAAAAATGAAGAGGCTGCATACGAGGACCTGAATTCACACCTGCCCGGAGTAGGTGACTGGGTGACTACACCGGATGGACTTAAAGGCACGGTACAGTCTTTGTATGTGCTGAAGCAGAAAGTACGTGTGCTGGTGGACAACGGCAATGATGAGCGTGAGCTCAAAGAGTACGATGCAAAAGACCTGCAGTTTAAACCACGACGCAGAAAAGACAACAAGCATGAGGAAGACGCTGAGCTCAAGGCACTGGAGGCCGCTGAGCGTAGAGAGGGCAAGTCGAAGCTTGATGGAGAATAATACATATCTTAAAGAAGGCGAACGTATAGATGACCTTCAGAGAAATAATCTTCGGATAATTCAGGACCCCGGTCGTTTTTGCTTTGGCATGGATGCAGTACTATTATCCGGTTTTGCCAGGGCCAAGAGAGGTGAAAGGGTACTGGATATGGGTACAGGCACAGGTATCATACCCATCCTCCTTTCTGCCAAGACGGAAGCCGCTCACATTACGGCTCTGGAGATACAAAAGGAATCGGCCGACATGGCCGCGCGTAGTATCGCTCTGAATTCATTGGAAGAAAAAATCGAAGTGGTTATTGGAGATATAAAAGAAGCCTCCGCCATTTTTGGAAAAAGTTCCTTTGATGTGGTGACCAGCAATCCGCCCTATATGATTTCCGGTCATGGGGAAGACAATCCTGAGGACGCCAAGGCCATAGCACGCCACGAAGTTTTATGCAATCTGGATGACGTAGTGAGGGAGGCGGCAGCGGTGCTAAAGCCCAATGGCCGTTTTTATATGGTGCACAGGCCCTTTCGGCTGGCTGAGATTATCAGAGTCATGGCCAGATACAAGCTGGAACCCAAAGAAATGAGGATGGTACATCCTTTTATAGATAAAGAGCCCAATATGGTGCTGATAGCTGCTACAAAGGGGGGCAATTCAGGTATAAAAATAGCGCCACCGCTGATTGTGTACAAGGAGCAGGGCGTATATACCGACGAAATCTATGATGTATACGGATATTAAGATATCCATACAAAGATAAAAACCTCTGCCGAAAGGGGGTTAGGGCAAAGGTTTTTGGGGTTATGAGGGGTTAAATTATTTACAAATGTCAGTATACCATTGTGAGTACACCAAAAGTACAACAAATTACTCTGGTTTTTGAATTATTATAAAATATTTTTCGATAAATTTGAAAGGGAAAAAATGTTATATTTATGCGCGACTCCCATAGGTAATCTGGAGGATATGACGTATCGTGTCATAAAAACCCTTCAGGAAGTAGATTTAATAGCTGCGGAAGATACCAGAAACAGTATAAAACTGCTGAATCATTTTGATATTCATACACCCATGACCAGCTATCATGAGTATAATAAAATAGAAAAAGCAGATGAGCTGGTAGCGGAGCTTTTAGCAGGAAAAAATATTGCTGTTATTACTGATGCAGGCATGCCCGGGATTTCCGACCCCGGGGAAGAGCTGGTAAAAAGAGCCAGAGCAGCAGGCGCTCCGGTGACTATAGTTCCCGGTGCATGTGCCTGTGTGTCCGCTCTGGTAATATCCGGTCTACCTACCCGCAGATTTTGCTTTGAGGCCTTTCTTCCCACTGATAAAAAGGAGCTTCGCCGCGTACTGGACGATATGAAAAGAGAGACCCGCACTATAGTAATGTATGAAGCGCCTCATCGCCTGGTGCGTACCCTGGAGCTCCTGCTGGCAGAGCTGGGGGACAGACAGATGACAGCTGTTAAGGAGCTGACAAAGCTCCATGAAAATTCCTATGCAGGCAGTATTTCAGACCTTCTTACATATTTTACTGCCAACGAGCCCAAGGGGGAATTTGTTCTGGTGATTCACGGATTGGATCACGAGGACATTGAGGAAGCTACAAAGCAGAGCTGGAATGAAATGGACTTGAATGAGCATATGCAGTTATATCTGGATAAAGGAATGGATAAAAAAGAAGCCATGAAGATGGTGGCTAAGGACAGAGGCATCTCGAAAAGAGATGTATACAATGCGCTGTTATAATGAAAGAAAAATAGACGACGAGGGGCGGCATTCGGCAATCCCTCGTTTTTAATTGTTAATTTTGTATCATTCATTTGACGCGGAAACGGTTGCGCAACAAAGGAAATTGTGCAATATGCACAAAAACATTGTTGCACTTTGTGAATGCTGTCCATTGAAATTAGTAAAATGAATTTGATAGAATTAATAGGAGAAACAGAATGGAGAAAAAGCCTGATTTTTCAGGGCTTTAAGGCAATGTATCGAAAGATTTCGAAAAAAATTTGGAAACGTTACCAAAAAAGTGTAGACAAAATTCCTAACTTGTGTTAGTATTGCGGAGGAGAAATTGTTAAATATGAACAAAATGAAGCTTGCTTTTATCTTAATTATGGTTAGCATGTTGGTTTCTATGACTGCGTGTGGCTCAAAAAAGGCGGTATATAAGCCTAAGACTGACAAGGTGGCATCTGACAGCATATTCGTCCAAAAGGTTGATAATCTGTCTGATGATTTCATTTTGGGTATGGATGCTTCCTGCGTGCCTGCTTTGGAAAAAGGCGGAGTTAAATACTACGACTTTGACGGCAAAGTATCTGATGTATATCAGACCCTGGCTGACAACGGCATCAATTACATTCGTATCAGAGTATGGAATGATCCCTATGATAAGAATGGCAATGGTTACGGTGGTGGCAACTGCGATATTGACAATGCAGTGGAGATAGGTAAGCGTGCCACAAAGTATGGCATGAAGGTTCTCATTAACTTTCACTACTCCGATTTCTGGGCTGACCCTGCCAAGCAGATGTGTCCCAAGGCCTGGGAAGGTATGACCATAGAGGAAAAGACCGAGGCCTGTTACAATTACACCAAAGAGTGTCTGCAGAAGCTTAAAAAAGCCGGTGTTGACGTAGGTATGGTGCAGGTGGGCAACGAGACCAATGGCGCCATGGCCGGAGAGAAGTCCTGGATGAATATGTATTATCTTATGGATGCCGGCAGTCGTGCTACCAGAGAGATTTTTCCTGATGCATTAGTAGCAGTTCATTTTGCCAATCCCGAAAAGGTGACCAACTACGCCGACTATTCCAGAAAGCTGGACTATTACAAGCTGGATTATGATGTATTTGCATCATCCTATTATCCATACTGGCACGGCTCTTTGGACAATCTTGCCACTGTTCTTTCTACAGTAGCTGATACCTACGGAAAGAAAGTTATGGTCATGGAGACATCCTACGCATTTACTCCTGACGACAGTGATTTTAATGGTAATACCATCTCTGATGGTTCAGCAGTTACCAAGAATTATCCTTATACTATACAGGGACAGGTAAACTGCATCAGAGATATTATTGATACAGTAGCCAACAAGACTAAAAACGGCATTGGAGTTTTCTACTGGGAAGGCACCTGGATTTCAGCAGGTGGTAGCTCCTGGGAAGAGAATTCAGCACTTTGGGAAAAGAATGGTTCCGGCTGGGCTTCCAGCTATGCCGGAGAGTACGATCCTAATGATGCCGGCAAGTACTACGGCGGTTCAGCAGTAGACAATCAGGCTTTCTTTGATGCCACAGGTCATCCTTTGGAGAGTCTTAAGATGTGGGCTCTTGTTAAAAAGGGTAATTCCATTGCAGTGAAGCCTGATGCTATTCAGGATACCAATCTTATCGTCGATTTAAACGGTACCATTGCGCTTCCTGAAAAAGTGAACGCTGTTATGACAGATAACAGTAAAAAAGAAATTTCAGTTAAGTGGTTGGATGCGGATTTTGATAAAATGTACCATGGCGGTGTTGCCAAGTATGTTATTACCGGCGAAGCAGATGGCATGAAAGCTATATGTAATGTCAGCATGGTAGAGTACAATTTCCTTAACAATTACAGCTTCGAGGACGGTGATACAAGCTGGAAAGTAGCCAAGTATAAGACTATGGACGAGCTTTATGTAGAGGATAAGACGACAGATTCCCTTACAGGCACCAAGCATTATCACTTCTGGAGTGCTAAGTCCGATTCAGTTAATTTCGATCTCTGGCAGGATGTAGAAAAAATACCTGCGGGGACATATAAATATTCGATTTCCATCATGGGAGGAGATGGCGGCGACTGCAATATCTACTCCTACGTAAAGATAAACGGAGAGGTAGCAGCTACAGCAACTACCGAGATTACTTCTTACGGCAACTGGGCTACAGCAGTTATCTCTGATATTACAGTAAAAGAAGGGGATACAGTAGCAGTCGGTATCCATGTAGAGTGTTCCGGTTCCGGAGCAGGCGCATGGGGCAAGATAGATGATGCTCTTCTCAATTCAGTAGCAAAATAAACATAGGAGGCCTGCAAATGAATAGAAGATTTTTGAAATTAAGTTCATTTGTTTTGGCTTTGACCCTGGTGGTTGCTCCCCTCACGGGATGTGGCCAGAAAAAAGAAAAGGAAGATGACTTTAACGGCATTCCTGAAGCGGTTTTTGTAGATGATCAGTACAGAGTTTTCTATGAGATATTTACCGGTTCCTTTTCTGACGCAAATGGTGATGGCACAGGTGACATAAGAGGCATTATCAATCGTCTGGACTATTTGAACGACGGTGATCCTGCTACACATGACGACCTGGGTATCACCGGTATCTGGCTGACTCCTATCTTTGAGAGTCCCAGCTACCACAAGTATGATGTGAAAAATTACTACAAAATAGATCCTGAATTCGGCACGGAAGATGACCTGAAAGAGCTGGCAGAAGAGTGCCATAAGCGTGGTATTAAGCTAATTATCGACCTGGTACTGAATCATACATCCAACAAAAATGAATGGTTCAAAAAATTCGAAAAGGCTCATCTCATCGATGACACAGAAAGCGAGTATTACGATTTTTATACCTGTGTAACCCGCGATACAAAAGTGCCGGGATCCAGCTATCAGTTCCTTTCAGGCAGTACTACAGAGATGTACGAGTGCAATTTTGCTCTTGATATGCCGGAGTTGAATTTTGACAATGATTTCGTTCGCGAGACCTGCCTGGATATAGCCAAGTACTGGCTGGATTTAGGAGTAGACGGCTTCAGATTTGACGCCATCAAGTATGTCTACAATCTCAACACTGAGAAAAACGTCAGCTTCTGGACCTGGTACATGGACGAGCTTAAAAAAATTAAGCCGGACATCTGGACAGTAGGTGAATGCTGGTCAGCCAATATGGAGACTGTAAAGTATGCCACTGCTCTTAATACCTTTGATTTTGGTATGGCTTCCTCTGACGGCAGAGTAGCCAGTGCAGTCAGAGGCCAGAAAATAGCGGATTTTACTCAGTATATTGCCGATACACAAAAAGAATTATTAACAGCAAATTCGAATGCAATGCCTATTAATTTCATTGCAAATCATGATATGGACAGAGCTGCAGGCAGCATGACGGTAGATGGTAAGAAAGCCTATATGGCAGCCAATCTTTATCTCCTGGCGCCCGGGACACCATTTATCTACTATGGTGAAGAGATAGGGCTTAAAGGATCCAGAGGATCAGCCAGCACAGATGCCAACAGACGTCTGGCTATGCTTTGGGGCGACGAGGATAAAGTCAGCAATCCTGAGGGCAGTACCTATAGCCAGGATAATCAGAAAAATGGTACAGTGGCATCTCAGCAGAGCGATGAAAACAGTCTGATTAATTATTACAAAAGAGTTTTGGATTTAAGAGAAGCTTTTCCGGAGATTGCCAGAGGAGTATACAGTTCACTTTCCTTTGACGCCAAGGTCTTCGGTGGCTTTGAGATAGAGTATAAAGGTGAAAAGACATATCTTTTCCACAATACAGGCACGGAAGCGATTACGATAGATCTTAAGACTGTGCTTGAGAGCGATAAAGCTGCAGATCTTGCTGCATTAAGTAAAGTAGTGGGATTTGTAGGTCAGGGCAGAGCCAAGCTTAAAGGGACACAGCTTACACTGGACCCACAGACAAGCGTTGTGCTCAAATAATCAGTTCATAACCGCATAGCGGTATGAAATCATATTTGCATAGTGCAGATATGAGGTATATATTATTATTCATGAAGGAGAAAATTTATGAAGAAGAAGTTATTAAGCCTTCTTGTTGCATCTGCAATGGTTCTTAGCCTTGCAGCTTGTGGCGGCAAGAAAGAAAACACAACACCATCACCTGAGCCCGAGAAAACAGTAGAGTTTTCCGGTGATATCAAGGTATGGGTTGCAGACGCTGTAGTTGATTTCACAAAGGAAAAGGCAGAAGCTTGGAAGAATGCAAACGAAGCATACAAGAACTGCACAATTACTGTTGAGCCTGTAGGCGAGGGAGACGCAGCAGGTAAGGTAACAACAGACGTTGAATCAGCTGGCGATATCTTCGGTTTCGCACAGGATCAGCTTGGTAAGCTGGTAGCAGCTAGCGGTCTTGCACCTGTAGTAGGCGCAAATGCTGAGTTCGTTAAGACAAACAACGATGGTGGTGCTGTTGGTGCAGCTACACTTGGTGAGCTTACATATGCTTACCCTATGACATCTGATAACGGTTACTTCCTTTACTACGATAAGAGCATCGTAAAGGATCCTACAAAGCTTGATGCAATCGTTGCTGATTGTAAGGCAGCTGGTAAGAATTTCTATTTCCAGATCAACTCCGGTTGGTATTCAGTAGCTATGTACTTCGCAGCAGGCTGTGAGATCACATATGACTACAATTCAGATGGTTCCGTAAAGCAGGCTAACGTTTCTATCGCAAATGATAAGGGTGTTGCTGCTACAAAGGCTCTTATTGAGCTTGCAAAGAACAATGGTGCAGGTTTCGCTAACGGTTCATCCATAGGTGCAGCAGCTAACTGCGGCGCTATTATCGATGGTACATGGGATTCAGCGGCTGCTAAGGATCTCTTTGGTGACAACTACGCTTGTGCAAAGTGTCCTACATTCACACTTGATGGTAAGCAGGTACAGATGGGCGGCTTCGGTGGCTTCAAGCTTCTTGGTGTAAAGCCTCAGACAGACGCTGCTAAGCTTGCAGCTTGCCATAGCCTTGCTAAGTACCTCACATCCGAGGAAGTACAGCTTGACAGATTCAATAAGCACGGTTGGGGCCCTTCTAACCTTAATGCTCAGAAGTCTGACGCAGTTAAGGCTAACCCTGCTCTTGCAGCACTTGCTGAGCAGCTCAACTACTCAATTCCTCAGGGTCAGTACCCTTCAGATGCTGCTGCAGGTTACTGGGTAACAATGGAAGCTTTCGGTGATTCCATCATCGCAGGTGAGTACATGGATGCTACAGATGCTCAGATTCTCGAGGCTCTTAAGTCTCTCGAGGCTAAGCTTAAGGCAGCAAAGTAATTATTGCTTTGATTAAATTACAGCGACAGGAGGATATACTCCTTCTGTCGCTCTTTTTACTAAAATCATCTGCCACATGGCAGACGGAGGAACATCATGAAAAAAATCACAAAGTTCTTCAGATGGCTGGGTAGTGACCTGGCAGAAATAGGTAAGACTTTTGTACAAGGCAATATAGCTACAAAAATATCTTTCCTTATTATGGGATTTGGTTCGATTGTAAGAAAACAGTTTTTAAGAGGCTTTGCGCTCCTCTCAGTTGAAGTACTGTATATTTGGTATATGGTTTCTTTTGGCGCAGAATATGTGGCTAAGATAACAACACTGGGTACTGTGGAAAGTGGCTGGAATGCAGATTATACTGCTATGGTTAAGGGTGAAAATTCATTCCTGATTCTTTTGTTTGGCCTTTTAGGTATACTCTTTACCCTGGTGTTAATATATATGTGGAGAGTAAATATCCGACAGCAGTACAGAGCAGAGCAGCTCCTTAAGGCCGGTAAGAAATTAAAGACCAATAAGCAGGATTTTGCTTCCATTTTTGACGAATATTTTGATAAAACATTGCTTGCGCTTCCTATGCTGGGAATTGCAGTTTTCACAGCTTTACCTATCATTTTCATGATATGTATCGCATTTACCAATTACGATGTTACCCATCAGTCACCACAGAAGCTTTTTACATGGGTAGGATTTGAGAATTTTAAAGAGCTTCTTTCCTTCTCATCAGGCCTGGGATCTACTTTTGGTAAAGTACTGGGCTGGACACTGATTTGGGCCTTCTTTGCTACCTTCCTTAACTACTTTTTAGGTATGGGACTGGCAATGCTTATCAATAAAAAGGGCATTATCCTTAAGAAAATGTGGAGAACAATTTTTGTTGTTACTATTGCAGTTCCACAGTTTGTATCCCTTCTCTACGTAGGTAAGCTTTTTGCAGTAGACGGATATATCAATCTTTTCCTGATAAAACACCACATAATAGAAACAGCGCTTCCTTTCTGGACCAACGGTACCTGGGCAAAGTTCACTATTCTGGGTATCAATCTCTGGATAGGTATTCCTTATCTTATGCTGATTGCCACAGGTCTTTTGATGAACATTCCTGAAGATCTGTATGAGAGTGCACGTATTGATGGTGCCAATAAGTTCCAGATGTTTAGAAAAATTACATTACCATATATGCTTTTTGTAACAGGTCCATATCTGCTTACCAGCTTTATCGGCAATCTCAACAACTTCAACGTAATATTCCTTCTTTCCAAGGGTGGTCCAAAGTCAGACAAGCTTACAGGCGGTGCAGGAAAAACAGACCTTTTGATTACATGGCTTTACAAGATGACTGTAGAGGGATCAAATTACAAGCTGGCAGCCACTATCGGTATTATGGTATTCATGGTGACCGCTATTATTTCCCTGGTAGTTTATCGTATGCTGCCATCCATTAAAGATGAGGAGGGCTTCCAATAATGAGTACATCAAAAGAAAAAAAGTATGCTTCTCAGAAGAGACACAAGGCAGTAGACCTTACCGTAAGCTATATTGTCCTTATCCTTTTAAGTATTTTTTGGTTACTGCCTTTCGTAGGTATCGTGCTGCAGAGCTTCAGATCCTTTGAGACTGAGTATGGTGGTATGACAGACTACATAATACCGCATCAATTTTCCTTGGATAATTATATAAGCTTAATAAAAGGTAGAGATCATATCTTCATGAAATGGTATGCAAATACCCTTATTATTTCTTCAGCTTGTGCACTTATCCAGACTCTTGTAGTACTGGCAGTAAGCTATGCTCTTTCCAGATTCCGCTTTAATGGCAGAAAAGCATTGATGAATATAATCCTGGTACTGGGTATGTTCCCCGGCTTCCTTACCATGATTTGTCTCTATTTCCTGTTAAAGACAATGCATCTGACACAGGCAGGCGCTATACCCGGTCTTATCCTTATCGGAGTAGCATCTTCAGGTATGGGATATTACGTATGTAAAGGCTTCTTTGATACACTGCCCAAGTCACTGGATGAGGCTGCCCGTATCGATGGCGCATCCCGTGCCAAGGTATTCTTTACCATTACCATGCCATTGTCCAAGCCTATTATTATCTACACAGCACTTATGGGCTTTATGGGACCCTGGTGTGACTATGTATTTGCCAGCTATGTAGCTTTTGGCCATCAGGACTCTTATAACGTGGCAGTAGCCATGCAGGCCTGGGTATGGACTAATGACTATCAGGGCTACTTCACCAGATTCTGTGCAGGTGGCGTATTGATAGCTGTACCGGTAACACTCCTTTTCATGGCTCTTCAGAAGTACTATGTAGAAGGTGTAACAGGCGGTGCTGTAAAGGGTTGATATAAAGAAAATTCCCTTCTTTCAAAGGAGGACCGGTATTTTCGGTCCTCCTTTTTTATAGTTTTTTTATAAATTACAGGCGATTACCCTGTAAAAACACTTAATATTTGGGAAAAATCGCCGATATAGAAATCGTAAGGAAAAGGTTTACTCCGAATCCTAGGTCGGGGAAGCTTTTTCAAATGAGTTAAAACGTAGTTCCGAAAGGATTCAGAACGAATATAAGAGGGGGGGTTCTCTCTTATAACACAACCAAGGAGGAAAATATTATGGCAATGGTAGTACAGCACAACATGACAGCTTCCAACACAAACAGAATGTTGGGTGTTTCAACAAAGGCATTGGCTAAGAGCACAGAGAAGCTTTCATCAGGTTACAGAATCAACCGTGCAGCAGATGATGCAGCAGGACTTGCTATTTCAGAGAAGATGAGATCTCAGATCAGAGGTTTGAATCAGGCTTCCAGCAATGCACAGGACGGTATCTCACTCATTCAGACAGCAGAAGGCGCACTTTCGGAATCTCACAGCATCCTTCAGCGTATGAGAGAGCTGGCTGTTCAGGCAGCTAACGGCACTGAGACAGACGAAGACAGAGGTAACATCCAGGACGAGATCGCTCAGCTTCAGTCAGAGCTTACACGTATCTCCACAGATACAGAGTTCAATACTATGAAGCTCCTTGATGGTTCCTTGGACGGTTCTTCAGAGGTTACATCCGCAGGTCCTAAGTTCGGTGCATTTGATACCAACATGCAGGCATTTATTTCATCTGATGTAAAGGGAGTTCAGATTAAGACAACTATTGGCGCTACCGATGGTGGTGAGTCAGCAATCTGGGATACAACAGGTAAAGTGCTTACTCTGAATTTGGCTGCTAATAAGACATATTCACAGTCTGAGATGGATAATCTCATCGCTACTGCTAAGCAGGAGGATTCTACTGCGAGCAATACACCTGCCAAGGTTACTGTAAACCTTAAGAATGGTTCCTACATGGCAGCATCTGCTATTTCTGCAGGTACCACAGCTACAGTTGCAGGCGTAAAGTCCAGCAAGTCAGATGTTGTTGTTACAGCAGCAGCAGGTGATTTTGTAGGTGCAAACAAGATTTCTGTAACTGCCAACAAGTATGGTGCTGATAACGACGTAACCATCGTTATGAAGTTTGATGCTAAGCCGGGTGAGGAAAAGGCAGAGGTTACAAACCCTGCTACTTACACAAATGGTAACATTACTAATAAGCAGACCATTACCCTTTCACTTACAACAGGTAAGGAGTATACTGAGCAGGATATCGAAAAGATTCTTGCAAGAGCAGGCTTCAGTGCAGATGTAAAGCTTAGCGGCGCAGATCCTGATGAGCCAAATACACTGTTTGTAACCAATAAGGCTACAACAACAACGTTTGCTCTTACTAGCGGTGCAGGTCTTGGTGATACAGATGCATTCCTGGGAGAGAATAAGTATGATGTCTCTGCAGGTGGTACAGGTGTTAAGCTTCAGGTAGGTGCCAATGAAGGTCAGACCATCAGCTTCGGTATCGGCAATATGTCCGCTGCAGCTCTTGGCGTAGACAGCACCAAGGTTAACGTAGCAGCTCAGGATCGTGCTTCTTCATCCATTCAGTACATTGATGATGCTATCGGAACAGTATCTAAGCAGAGATCTCTGCGGGGTGCTATTCAGAACAGACTTGAGCATACTATCTCCAACCTGGACAATACAGCAGAGAACCTGCAGTCCGCAGAGTCTGCTATCCGTGATGTAGATATGGCTGATGAGATGGTGACATTCTCCAAGAATAACATCATCCAGCAGGCAGCTCAGTCAATGCTGGCACAGGCTAACCAGTCCAACCAGGGTGTTCTTTCACTTCTGGGCTAATATAAGATTATTCGCTAGGACGTCTAATCTTAATCCATTTAATAATGGATCATCCCCTCGCTTTTCGGCGGGGGGATTTTTTGGTGGAGAGTATCTTGACTTAACTACTTCTCTAGAAGTATAATACGATGAGATACTTCTCTGGAAGTAGCTAAGGAGGCATACATGAGTGAAATGAAGGTATACCATGGTTCCAGAAATATAATAAAAGAACCTATATTCGGAGCGGGAAAAGCTTACAATGACTACGGTCGCGGTTTTTATTGCACAGAACACCTGGAGCTTGCCAAAGAATGGGGATGTAGTGAAGGTACAAATGGCTTTACCAATGAATATCTCCTGGATACAGATGATCTCCGGATACTGAATCTTTCATCCGACGAATACGGAGTGCTGAACTGGTTGGCTATTTTGCTGGACAATCGTATCGGCAGGCTGAGCGCTCCCATTGAGAAAAGGGGGAAAGACTACCTGCTGGAGCATTTTCTTCCGGATTATAAAAAATATGATGTGATAATAGGCTATAGAGCGGATGATTCTTATTTTTCTTTTGTAAGGGCCTTTATGAGCAATAGCATCTCTATAGGACAGTTAAAGTATGCCATGAATCTCGGAAAACTGGGTGAACAGGTGGTGCTTATGTCCGAGAAGGCTTTTTCATCGCTGAGTTTTCTTGGCTATGAGGTTGCAGATCAAAATATATATTATGCAAAAAAGAAGGTTCGCGACGAACAGGCCAGAAGTGCTTTTCAAAAGGAATTGGAAAATGAGGACATATACGGAATATATATGCGTGATATTTTAAGAGAGGAGATGAAGGCAGATGATAGCAGGCTACGATGAGATGTACCTGGATGATGCCATGAAAAGTATGGCTGAGTCCATAGATTATGCAGTAAATTCCTGTCATATGAATGCAGATGACTATATGGAGCTCTTTATAGCCAGCGGTCTGGCAGAGTCTTTTGAGAAGGGGAACCCCAAGTATATATCAGGTATGTCAGGGACGGAAATTGTCTTGGAAGTATTGGAAAAAACAGGACTTCAAAAAGAAGGAGTCGCTGCACAGACGGATTATGATTGCTCTCCGGAGTATTGGTGCGGTTGGATTCTTGCTTTCTATCAGTGGAAGAAGAGGATTTTCTTCAGTGATATTTGCGAAAGAATATCTTGTGACAGGCTGATACAGCTATATCCCACCCTGCATGAAGCATCTGAAGAAAAGGCCGTAGATACAATTGATATCATTGTTGAGAGGCATAATAAGCCTACCAAATTGCAGATGCAGAGAAAAATATGCGGACTTTCTCAAAAAGAGCTGGCGGAAAAATCCGGTGTTAACATAAGAACTTTACAACAGTACGAAGCCGGAGCAAAAAATATCAATAAAGCTTCTGTCGATTCTGTCATGGCACTTTCAAACGTTTTGGGATGTAAGATAGAGGATATTTTAGGTAGATAATTTATTTAAAAAATAGACCATCCCCTCGCTTTTGGCGGGGGATTTTTATTGTCTTGAAAAAGTGTTCCTGTCAAGAAAGTAGGTAGCAGCCATATATAATTAAAGAAAAAATAGCCGATAAACATATATGAAGTATACTATTTCTGGAGGACAGGGAATGAAGGTAGTTATTTTAGCCGGTGGTTTCGGCACAAGAATAGGAGAAGAAAGCGCAAACAGACCTAAGCCTATGATCGAAATAGGTGGTAAGCCTATTCTCTGGCACATCATGAAAGAATACTCCTACTACGGATTTAACGAATTCATTATCTGTGCCGGATACAAGCAGAATATGATAAAAGAATGGTTTGCAGATTATTTTCTATACAACAGTGACGTGACCTTTGACTTCAGCAGTGGGAAGGATGAGATGACTATCCATAAAAATACCACTGAGCCCTGGAAGGTGACTATCGTAGATACCGGTTACCGCACCATGACCGGTGGTCGTATCAAGAGAGTCAAGGACTATATCGGTGATGAGCCTTTTATGATGACCTATGGTGACGGTGTCTGCGACGTAGATATCAGAAAACTGGTGGAATACCATAAGAGCCATGGTAAGCTGGCGACGCTTACTGCCGTCAAGCTGGAACAGCAGAAGGGCATCCTGAATATTGGTGAAAATAATTCAGTAAAAGCCTTCCGAGAGAAAAACATAGGCGATGCGGCACCTATTAATGCAGGCTATATGGTGCTGGAGCCGGAGGTACTGGACTACATAGAAGGAGATACCATCATCTTCGAGGCAGGCCCCATGGAAAGACTGGCAGCAGAAGGTCAGCTTATGTCATATATGCATACAGGCTTCTGGCAGTGTATGGATAATGCACGTGAGAAAAACATACTTGAAAATATGCTGGCTGATGGTACAGCCCCATGGAAAAAATGGGAGCATTAACAGAGGTTAAATATGGGAAAGAGGTAGACATATGAATGAATTAATTAGCGTAATTATGCTTACCTACAATAGAGAAAAATTGGTAGCCACTATGATTGAATGCATAATCAATCAGACCTACAGAAATCTCGAGCTGATCATAGTAGATAATGGCTCTACTGATAAAAGCGGAGAAATAGCAGAGGAGTATGCGGTTGGGGACAGCCGAATAAAGGTGGTTCATTTAGGCAAAGAAACCATAGGCAGGGGGCGTAATGTAGGTCTGGATTACGTGAGAGGCGCATACATAGCCTTTGTAGATGATGACGATTACTGCGAGCCGGATTACCTGCAGGTGCTGTATGATAATCTGCGAGAGGACGACGCTGATGTTTCTATCTGTGGGGCTAAGGATAAAGCTTTCGATATAAAGGAAGTCTATGGTCCTGAAGATGCTATAGAAGTGCTTCTGGATAGAAAAAGATACAACGTAGCTTTCCCGACCAAGCTCATAAAAAAGGAACTGTTTAATAAAAACAGATTCAATGAAACATCAAAGTATGATGATATATACCTGATGCCCAAGATACTGGCAGATGCGAAAAGAGTGGTATACGAGGGCAGGCCGCTGTATGATTTCTACAGACATGAGAACAACAACAGCTCCTGGACCACTAACTTTAACCTCCTGACCAAAGAGACTCTACAGGAGTATCTGGACGTCTACAGAGAAAGAACCGAGTGGCTGATAGCGAGATTCCCTGAAAAAGTGGACACCTGGAAGTACTTTGAATGGTCTTTCATGATAAGTATGGTGGACAAAGTGACTAGATATGAACTTAAAGAATGTTATCAAATAAAAAATGCATTAATTAAAGTTATGAAGAGAGAGCGTGAGGCATTTGTAAGTAATAGGAAAACTCAGGATTATGAAAAAAAATATATGGAACTCTATATATAGTAGTTATTGAAAAATTAGGAGATAGACACTTATGGAAAAAGTAGGAATATATATAAAATTTATGAGAATGGAAGAAGCTGCTCATAAGTGTATTCAAAGCGTGTTAGACCAGGATTTTAAGGATTTCAGATTATATATCCGCGTAAGTCCAAGTACATATAGAATGGTGCAGGAATATGCGGATAAAGACGGACGTATAGATGTATTATTTTCTGAAATTGATGGTGGCGTTAAAAACTTTAATACAGATTCAGTAATGATTGCGTCAAGGCATGATTATGTAACAATAGTTGACGCAGACGACAGGGTGGATAGGGATTATATTAGTTCTATGTATTATTATGCCATAGAGAATAAGCTGGATATAGTGGCGAGCGGTTGCTATTTTATTAATGACAAAAATGAAGTACTCAAGGTCAGACAAATTAATAAGTCGGTAATAATGAAGAAAAAAGAGCTTTTAGATAAAATCCCTGAATATTATCAGTTTTTTAGGACATTATGGGGAAAATTATTCAGTAGTAGGCTTTGGAACGGATTAGTTGAATTACCGCCGTCTAAGGAGTTTGGAGATTATGGCGGCGATACAAGAAACTGCTTCTTCTTAATAAATCGCTCAACAAATGTAGGAGTTATTAATATTATTCCATATTATTATAGTGTAGCTCAAAATGCAGAGAGCCATAATTGTAAAGAAGGACGTCTGAAATCAGATGGATTTCTATTTGATTATGTAAAAGATGTATTGGAAGAAAACGAGGCACTTACTGAATACAATTATTTATGCCTGCTATATATTTACAAGCACGCTATCAGGGATACGTTACTTCTGATTTCAAAAGCTGATTTGTCAGAAGAACAAAGAATTGTAGCTTATAAAGAGATATTGTTTTGTGATAGAACAAAAGAACTACTGAGTAAAGCAGAACAAAATAACGGGCAGGGAAGATTACTGGCCAATGGATTCGATGCAAGAAAAATTTATGCAATAACTGTATTAAACTCGATGCTTAGATGTAACCCGGAGGACAGGCTTGTAAGAGGCTATTATGAAATATTTGTATATTTGTTTCCGGAATACCTGGGAAAAATAAATGAGGAACAATTTGACATAATATGTAAAGATGTAACTATGCTTAGATACTGTGTAGAAATGAAAATTACAGAATTATGTACCGGATTAATCGGTCAAATGGGCTCGTACTCTCCTGAGAATCAAAAAGAAATAATAAAATTTATTGATAAGGTAGCACGTAATAAAATACTGTCATTGGCATTGACCAATATAAATCTTGTTCAGCAAAATAATGACTTGATAATAAATATCTTGGAGAAGCAATATGATGGTGTCCTGGATAAATGTGAGGAAATGCTTAACGAAAAAAGTGAGTTTTATCCGGAAATACTGAGTATATACATCAATACATCAGCATTACAGGAAAAAGCGGAGCAGTTTATAAATGGAAAAGTACTAAAATTCTATTACCTGCAGGAAATGCATGATTATAGAGCCGCAGAGGAAGAACTAAATAGTTTGAAAGATATGGGGATTGAATTGGAATTTGATGAGGTATAGATACTATGAAACCGTAATGCAATAGGTATTATGGATAAAGCCGGAGCAATAGAAAAACGAACGTCACCTATTAGGGGACGTTCGCTAGCTATCTTTTTGCAGCGGGGCCATATGTATCAGATTTGTTCAGCAGGTTTATAACGTTTGCTATCAGGACAAAGACCATCGCAATATCGGCATCCCTCAAAAAATTTAACATCATACCATGAAAGCATTTTGGCGCGTTTATCATCAATCGATGTGCTGTCATCAAATAGGTCGATATATTCATACTCCGCATCAAAAAGTCCTAAATCCATACAGTGCATTGACTGACCGCAGGCATATATCTTGCCTTTACAAAAGCGGAAACAAAAGGATTGGGCTTGGGGAATGCTACATTTTTTAAAGGTTTTAATCGACTCTTTATCATCTTTGCGTTGAGAAAAATCACCGAAATCTACCCACCCACCACAATGCCAGTCGTTGTAATAATCTCTAATTTCATGAGGAATCTCATATTTTACGAGCAAGGCTTTGATTTCCTGAATTTTTGTTGACAATTCCGGACCATAATTATCAACTAGAAAATAAATTCCTGGGCCGTGTTGGGTATCGGTGCGTTTGAATTTTTGGCAGATTTCTAATAACTGGAGGGATGGAAGCTGACTTCCATTTGTGATGATTTCGGTTCTGAACTTTACGCGGTCCTTGTATTTAACCAAATAATCCATAAAGATTGATAGGTCCTGTCTCAGCAGTGGCTCTCCTCCGGAAATAACCAGTTTCTCTATAGTTGGAGCCAATTCAAAAACCTTGTCAATAGAAGAGATAAGTTCATCTATTGGAGGATTCCATATGTTTTTTTGAACGGGAATGTGTGAGGCACACAATTTGCATTTCAAATTACAGCAGTGAGTAACATCAAAGGTTATCCTATATACATTGTCCTTCATACATAATAAGCTCCTTTTCATATAATTTATAACTCTACTATAGCATAAGATATGTAAATAACAAGCAATAAATGCCATAATAAGACAAATTGTAGGAGGTTGGTATATGCTTTTATCAGATGCCATGGCAATGGTTCTGGAAAAATATAATATAGATAGTGTGTTTGCCTTTACAGGTGGATCATCTGCGAGACTTATAGATTCAATCGGGAAAAATCAAAAGATGCACTTGTTCTGCAATCTGCACGAACAAGCCTTAGCCATGGCTGCAGATTCATATGCAAGACTTACCCAAAAAATAGCGGTAGTGGTTGTTACAAGTGGGCCTGGAGCCACAAACCTGCTTACCTCGTGCGCTGGCGCATACTATGATTCTGTACCACTTCTGTTTATTACATGTCAGGTAGCATCAGCATATACAAGCAGGGGAACAAAACTGCGACAGAATGGTTTTCAGGAAACGCAAGTTGTAGATATTTTCAAAAAAGTAACGAAATACGCAGTAGAAGCAAAAAGAGCAGAAGACGTACCGGGAGTTTTGGAGAGGGCAATAAACATTGCATATTCTGGAAGAAAGGGGCCGGTTCTTGTGGATGTGCCTGAAGATTTTTTGCGAACAGACATTACCTACGTCAGCAACTTAAAAGGAATTAGGCAAGAGACACAAAGTTGTGATTATAACGTTAATTTTGATAAAATCAAAAGTGTGATAAACTCTTCGAAAAGGCCTGTTATAATCATTGGTCAGGGTGTACACTCGTCTTATGCTGAAAGCGTGGTCTATTCATTTATAACAAAACTTAATATCCCTGTTGTAACATCATTTGGAGCCGCAGATATGATTTCACGTGATAATGAGAATTACTGCGGCATTATTGGGATAAATGGTCACAATTACGGGAATGCAGTCGTTCAGAATGCAGATTTGCTAATTGTACTAGGTTGTAGACTTGACCATCATATGACTGGGAAAAACACAGCACTGTTTGCGCCTGGGGCCAAAATACTCTTTTTTGATATAGACGATGCAGAAATAAAAAGGTTAAAACACTTATACTTTAAGAGAATGATAACAGTAAAGGGGGACCTAAAAAAAACTGTTTCAAACATACTAAAATTCAAACTAGCTACAGAAAAATGGGACGGCTGGAGAAACGTTTGCAGCAGGGAAAAAGAAAAGATTGCAAATGCAAATCATGGACGAATCACAGAACTCATTAACATGTTATCTGAATGTATTGATACAAATGCTTCAATTATTTTTGATACGGGGTGTTCGTTGTTGTGGGGAATGCATGATTTTATGTTCAAAAAGGGGCAAAGGTGTATCACGCAATTTAATCATACATCCATGGGGTTCTCCATCCCTGCTGCTATAGGAGCAGCAAGGGCGAATAGAGATGGTTGTGTATTGTCAATTAATGGAGACGGAGGAATACAATTAAATATTCAGGAATTGGCAACGATTAAAGCAGAGAATTTAAATATTAAAATAGTCGTCTTCAATAACAGAGGGTATGGATTAATGCTCCCGGCACAGAACGCATATATGGAAAAAAGACATTTTGTTTCAACATTGGAAGATGGAATACCACTACCGGATATAGAAAAAGTTGTTAAAGGATATGGCATTCCTGTTATTTCAGTCGAGTCGACGCTGGATAAAGCATCTATAAAAGAGCAAATTAGTAAAGAGGGGCCGATGTGCATAATATTTAATATTCCGATAAATGAAGAAATTAAAAACAGCGTAGCAAATGGAATAGCACTCAGTTCAATTAAATTTTAGTATCTGGAGAGATTGCCATGAAGGTATTGTCAGCTAGCGATAATTTGTTGTTATATGGAGCCGGGGAAGTAGGGCAAAAAACTGCTAAAATATTGAGTAATGCAGGTTATCATATTGCTGGTTTTCTGGACCAGAAAAAAACAGGAACTATTGATGGGTATAAATTGTTTAAGCCTGATGAGATAGATAAGCCTTTTGAATTTACAGTTGTTATTTGCCTTGCAAACGGAAATATACACAAAGAGGTGGCTCAGAAGCTATTTATCATAGGATACCAATATTTAGTATGTTTGCCCTTGGGGTTTGAAATAGACGATGCCCTTAAGCGTAAAATCACAAGGAATTATAATGATGTTATAGAGGGGCAGAAAAAGACCCTTTATGCGATTGAAAAAGCTGACCTTACCTACGATGTACTTATTCATCAAAAAGATATTCTTGAAAATTGGATGCCAGAGGAAAAGAGAGTTTTCTGGATTCAAAAAGAAATAGTTTTTTCTGAATCAAAAGAAAAATATCCGGGTGATGTTACTCGGCTTCCGGATGATGAGAGCCTATATGACAGACCTGTATCGCTGAGAAAACCCTATTATGTGCTTTATGATTATTTTTCGGGACAAAATGATAATGTTGATGAATATTTTAACATATATAAGACAACAATAGGAGAAGTGGAAAAGAAAAGAATACTAAAGGAACGAATTGAACTATACAAAGTGATGAAGCAGGAGCTGGCAAAAAGTAATTTTTCATATTTTGAGCAAGGTGCTCCGGAAGTTGAATGGAATAATGGGGGTTATTTCAATCTGGTTGGTGGACATCACAGAACGACTTTTCTAATTCATGAAGGATTCCGATGCGTACCTGTACGAGTTAATAAAAATGATTATTTGCAGTGGATAAATCTTGAGTATTTACGGGAGAACAAGGAAGTTTTATTTGATCGAAAAGAATCTTTTACCATTCCGAATCCGGCCTTTCAAACAAGATACTCAGCAAATATTGATAAAGAGGAAGCTGTATATGATTGTGTCATGGCGGTTTTGGATGAAAATAAAGGGGTGAACAATTCATTGCTGGATATTAGTGAGTGGAGTGGCTTGTTTGCACTTGCCGCACACAGACTACACTTTGATACGGTCGCTATGTATGCTTGTGATGAAGAATACGAAAAAGCCCTATTAAGCTTGTTGAGGGGGGCACGCATCGATGTTTGTAAAGGCGTTGATGAACAATATGATTTTGTTGTTGATTTGGAAAATGATGTGCAGAAGGTGATAAGAAAAATTGATACTGATAGTGTATTTGAAATGTGCAAAAGGTTTTATATTTCAAATCGAATAAGCGATGAATATGGGCAAGAACTGTTAAAGATAGGAAAGATTGAATCCATTGATGTAATCGGAAAATATAAAATCAATGATGAATCAAGAAAAATTTTTTTACTAAAGAAAGCGGAATAACAAGTTGGACACATTATTATTAGGGGATGAAACTAAATATTTGGTATACGGAGCAGGTGGAAACGGTATTAGAGTAGTAAATCTGCTTCTTGAAAATAATAAAGAGATTCTTGCGGTAATTGACAAAAGAAGCAATGAGATAAGTAGCATTAATGGTGTAAAAGTCATATCGCCAACCGAGGAATTTGATTACAATACAGAAAATACGGTATGTATCATCACCATTAAAAATGTATTTGATCATTTTCAAATAGTGAAAGCTCTTGGAGACAAAGGAGTTAAGTATTTTATTTATAAGCCTTATAAGACATTACAGGGGCTGAGCGGAGAATGGGATGGCATTAACAACGCCTATGAAAATTTAATAACAAAGCAAATAATTCCGGATGGACAAGTGCTACATAGCTTCAAAGCAGATAGTATGGTTACTTTTCGGGACGCATTAATCATTGAGGAAGATGCTGATGAGGTGAAGGCATCCATTCCCATAGAACTGGTGCACAATTACAGTAAAAATATCCCGTGGGGAAAGCTCCCGATGTATGCAATGTTCCCAATGGTTGACTTTTATCGAGCGTTGATGGGCGATGGAATTTCATGGGATGAAGCGAAAGAAAATTATTTATTATTTTGTGGAACATATTTGTTTGAGAACGGTTTATCTTTGGGAAAAGGATTACAAGACAGTTTCTTTGAAAGCAGAGCAAAAGTGTTCTATGAAATGCAAAAGAGAATGTCCAGAGATCCCGTCTTTTTTTGGCGGAACTCTCTATTAGTGGAAATGGATGATACAAGGAGGTTTTATTTAACTGAAAGTGGCAGAAACAGGGTTTCCTTTCAAATAGCTAAAGGATTGAATTATATTCCATTGACGTTGAAAAAGGAAAATTACAACAAATGGATAAATTATGAAAAGTGTATCAAATTGCAAGACTTTATAATTAGTAATAAAGTTGAAAAGTTGTTTTGTAGAATACCGCATCCATTTTTTCAGGAATATCCTGTATTTGCTGAAGAATATGAGCATATCATTAGTAGCGCCATTGTATCAGATATCATAAAAGAGGCTTATACTAGCTCAAGAGTTTGGCAAGGGAGTTATTACATGCTTGATAACGCTCTCGCGCAAGAAAAAATTGGAAACATAAAAATAGGAGTAGCAACATTAGATAATGGATGTATAAGCAGGTCTCTTTTTCGTGCAGGAATAGATAATGAAAGATTGTATAATAACAACAATGCAGGGGATAGAAAAATAAGCGAAGTAATAGATGAATTACTAGGTGTGTCAGGGATAAAGACATCTACGACAGAAGAAGCAGATATATATGATGTAATAATTCTGGACTCACGAGTTAATCACTATACTGCTGAATATATGAAGTCGGATCGTAGCC
>JAZUFN010000002.1:0-2945 GCA_045640725.1 Lachnospiraceae bacterium | reverse complement strand
CTTCTGTAAAGAGTAAGCTTTTTTCCACATCAGATATCCAGTCTATTGTAAAAAAAGCTGTTGTAGACCGCATGAAAGCAAAATACCATCTTCAGTGGTTCCCTGAGGATGGAGCAGAGTATCCTATCCGTGTTTTCTTCATGAAGGATGAGGCAGTTGTAGCTTTAGATACAAGTGGCGATTCTCTTCACAAGAGAGGGTATAGAACAGTGGCAGGAGGCGCTCCCATTTCAGAGACGCTGGCTTCATCGCTTATCATGCTAACTCCCTGGCGAGCAGACAGAATTTTAGTAGACCCTTTCTGTGGAAGTGGTACATTTCCCATTGAGGCGGCGATGATGGCTGCAAACATCGCTCCCGGAGTAAATAGAAATTTTACTGCTGAAACCTGGACAAATATCGTTAATAAAAGCCTTTGGAAGGATACCAGAGATGAAGCTTTGGATTTGGAGGATTTAACTGTAGAGACTCAGATTCAGGGTTATGATATGGATTCTGATGTAATCGCAAAGGCCAGAGAAAATGCACGCCGTGCCGGAGTGGAGAAGCTTATTCATTTCCAGCAGCGCGAGGTGGCAAAGCTTTCACATCCCAAGAAATATGGTTTTATAATAACAAACCCTCCCTATGGTGAGAGATTAGAGGAAAAAGAAGCGTTGCCCGCTTTGTATAAGCAGATTGGAGAGGCTTATAATAACCTTGATTCGTGGTCAATGTATATGATCACCTCATATGAGGATGCTGAGCGTTACATCGGAAGAAAAGCCGATAAGAACCGCAAGCTTTATAACGGTATGATAAAGACCTACTTTTATCAGTATATGGGACCCAAGCCCCCTAAGAGAAAGAATTAAAAATGCGCTATTCAAAGAGATATGTAACATTTGCTGTTATATTGGGCGCTTTACTGTTGCCGAGGATTAGCTCCGCTGAGATTGGAAATGTACAGGTTTCCCGTTTCAGGGGAGCTAACTTGCGTGCAAGCGACTGGAACTCTTTGATAGCATCAGAAATGAACAGACAAAATGTAAAGCTGACCGTCGGAAGTCACAGTTTTACACATAATAATGATGATATTTATGTGAGTGATGATCTATCACTTATGGTTTCTTCTGATGTATTAAGGGATGCGTTGGGCTGCAGTGCAAATGTATATCAGAATCACAGGATGACTGTGCAAAAGCGTGACACAGTGTGTATTTTTAATCTGGGTGAGCAGGAATTTTTAGTCAACGGAGAGGCTTTTACAGCAGCTTCTCCCATGAGCCGTGTCGGAAGAAAGTATTATATTTCACTAGGTGACATAGCTCCGGTCCTGGGATATGATTTTAACCTTGATTTGTCAGGAGCAAAGGCTACTGGTATTGATCTGATGCCTGATATATCAGCTATTCCGGCAAAATATGACCTGAGAGAGCAGGGTAAGGCCCCTGAAGTAAAGAATCAGGGTAATAACGGTACCTGTTGGGCGTTAGCGACGCTTACAGCGTTGGAGTCAACCATGCTTCCAGAGCAAAAATACGAGTTTGCACCAGACCACATTACGATGGCAAACAGTTTTAATATAAACCCTGATTCCGGCGGGGATTATGCGATGAGCATGGCTTATCTGGCATCCTGGCAGGGACCGGTGTTAGAGGCCGATGACCCGTACGGAGATGGAAAGACGGATAAGTCACTGGAGGCCAGATGCCATGTGCAGGAAATGCAGATTATGGAGGCCGGAGAGCTTAACGATATAAAATCAGCAGTCTTTAAGTATGGCGGTGTTCAGACTTCTATTTACACTACACTTAGGGGCCGGGATGCCAATGGCAGATTTTACAATCCCGACACTTTTGCCTACTGCTATCAGGGCAACGAAAAGCCTAACCATGATGTGGTTATTATTGGCTGGGATGATGCGTATTCAAAAGATAATTTTTCTGCGCCACCGGAAGCTGACGGGGCTTTTATCTGTCAGAATAGCTGGGGTAAGGAATTTGCAGATGACGGTATTTTTTATGTGTCATATTACGACTCAAATATCGGAATTCATAACCTTGTCATATCAGGTGTAGAGTCGGCGGATAATTATGACAGAATATACCAGTCTGATTTGTGCGGTTCGACGGGCCAGCTTGGATATGACAGAGACAGCATTTATGCTGCTAATATATTTAACGCAAAAGGTGATGAGTATATTAAGGCAGCAGGCTTTTATACAAGCGATAAAAATTCTAAATACGAGCTTTATGTGGTAAAAGATTATTCTTCAACAGCCTCACTTGCCGATGAAAACCGCATATTTGTGGCAGAGGGAGTGCTGTCAAATGCCGGATATTATACGGTGAAGTTTGATGAGCCTGTATTAGTTCAGGCTGGTGAGGGCTTTGCTTTGATACTTCATATAGTCACACCGAATGCGGATTATCCCATGGCAGTTGAGTATGCCTCTGAGGATTTAAAAGACAGTGTTGTGTTGTATGACGGTGAGGGATATATCAGCTTAAATGGAAAGAGCTGGGATTCAGTTGAGAAAAAGTCAAACAGTAATCTTTGCCTTAAAGCGTATACCTGCAAGCAATAGATATAGATTAACAGATATAGAAGAGACAGATACAAAGAGTTACTTAAGGAAAAAGAGCTTTACTAAAGAAATAGTGTTAAAGAGAACAGGTCATGAGTGAAGAAGAATTAAAAAACAGAATACAGGATGCACTCATGAAAAAGGTTACTATCATAGTTTGTGTAGTTTCGCTATTTTTTTGCTCACTCTTATATTACATGCCAAGTATAGAGTCTGATTTTAAGTATTTTTTCTATGAAGGAAATCAAAACTATAAGACCAGACAGGAGTTAATGGCGGTACTGACAGGTTTAGAGTATTTAAAATACGCCAATGAAGAGGTGTATGCAAATGAGCAGAAGCTTTTTGTTAAGCTAGATGAAAGCCATGAGTTAGC
>JAZUFN010000001.1:0-3373 GCA_045640725.1 Lachnospiraceae bacterium | reverse complement strand
CGTGGCAGCCTCTTCTACTGCCGGCTCCTCTACTGTAACAGTCTCCTGCTCTTCCGAAATGATATCCTGTACGCTTTCTGCTATGGAGCGCTCAGTTTCACTGCCCTCTTCTTCCTCTCTGGTATAGTCAATAACCGGTAGATCCTTTGTGCTTATTTCCTTTGCTGTGGCAGGCCCTGCAGGTAATTCAGGAATGCCGGATTTTTTTTTTATCTCATCCGAAGAGATTTCACCATTCATTACAGCTATAAGCTTCTTTGCTTTTTCCGCTTCCTTGGAGTCAGGAAACTCCTCAATAAGCTCTGCACATTCTCTGCGGCAGGCATCTTCATCATTTGCCTTGTAGTACTGCTTACAAAGCTCATAGCCGTACTCTTCGGAATAATCAATTTCCTTAAGCTGCTGTAATAATCCCACCAGGTAGCCCGACTCTGTGCCGCGTATTTTTTCTATTCTGTACTTGGCAGCCAGCTTTGTCACGCTGTCTCCCGGCGTCAGATCCATGTACTGATTGTAGTAAGTCTCAGCATCATTGGCCATGCCGCTTTCGATAAACATCTGCATAATGTCTTTCAGTACCAGTCTGGAAGGACGCTTTTTATAAGCTTTAAGATAAAGCTTCTCCGCCCTCTCCCACTCACCGGTTTTCCCCAGCATTTTAGCCAGTGCTAACATTTCAGAAACAGTTTTGGCATTACGTTCTTTCACCTGTGGCAAAAGAGCCGCTGCCTCTTCATAACGCTCTTCTTCCACCATATTTTTCAGCTGTTCCATTACTTCTTTAGCCATAGCCATTACCTCTGATCCTATATAACTTTGAAACAGTGGCGTTTCAGCAATCAAAACGTCACATGTCCTTGTAAAACTTCAGTGTATCATTAATGATATCAGGTACTTCTATCTTTCTCTTCGTCAGAGCATGGATACGAAGCTCCTGCTCACGAGCCATCTTCTGACGCTCTCTGTCAAAACGCCCAATAGTCTCTACGTAAGCTGCCTGCGTCTTAAGCCCCTCTCTGACCTCTCTGTTGAAAGGCACATACATAGCAATAATTTCTCTCGCTACTTTATTGAGCTTCATACCACCTGCAGATTCAAATTTTATCCACTGCTCGTAGTCCTGAATAAATACCTCGCGGGCATTATTTTTACCCTTTGCCAGCTGGTTCTTAACACGCTCTTTTTTCTCATCGGAAAGAGCATGATTCTTTTTATAGAACTGAATATAATCAGAAAATTCGGATGTAAGGGACTTAACCTGAATGTTATTCCAAGCACTGCCCTGCATAGTACGGCAAAGCTCCCACCTGAATCGACCGTTGGTACGGATCATCAGATCATCCAGATTGCCGTCACAAAGGATAGGGAATACAAATCTGCCTGCTGAATCTCTGCGTTTATTACTGATTTCCTGCCACATGATAGCTGTTGATCCAAAAGTAGGGAAAAGAATAATATCCGGTACCACCTCCAGCTGAACAGGCTCTTTTTCAATGTTTTTAGCGGCATTTGCATAAAGAATGCTTCTGTAATATACAGAATAGTCCAGACTTCTGTGCTTATTTACCAGCTGCCCCATACGATCCTTGCTTATGGCTGCTTTATTGGGGCTAAAGCTCATTTGCTCGCTGCAAAGAATAGGGACAAACATAGAAGGCATGCCGCTGACTATTCTATGATTGTACTTAAAGAAATTGTTCAGCTCGAACTCCAGGCGAAGGTCCGGATCCTTAAGTCTTCTCTTCTCTTCGATATCATCAATCTCGTGATTACGCTTAAGTTCTCTCAGCGTGTCGGCATATTCCATATCGAATTCATTTTTGGATGGCTCTTTTTTGCCCTGCATTACCAAAAGCAACCACTCGGGAATGGTATATGTATTGCAGGGGTACTTCTGCTTCGTAGCTATATTTAAGCGTGCCAGCTCCAGCTGCTCTTCTTTGGACACCAAACGGTCATCCAAAAAACCAAAATTGAGGAAAAGCTCTACAGCACGTGGGATGTTTTCCGCTTCTAATGCCTGGTAAAATACAGCCTTATAGAGGATATAGAACTGTTCAGCCACTCCGTGTCTCAAGCTTCTGCCCACATCTTCCGTGGAAAATCTGTCCTTGGAGTCCACAAAGCGATTAATAGCCTCCTGCATAGGCTTGGTTTCTTCCTGTGGCAGCTTAGAAAAGAAAATAATCTGACGCATGGAGTCTTTAAGGCTCCTCAGGATATCAGAATCCTTTTCATCCATCTCTTCATTTTCTTCCAGCTCCATCTCCACTTCACTGTTTATAGCCAGTGTGACTTTTTCCAAATGATCGCGGTCCACCGGCTCAGCGCCTCCGGTCAGACGCAAAATGGAATTCTCTGTTTTATCGAAGAACTGCTTCATATCGTTACAGAGAGAAATAAGCTTTTTATCGGGACGCCCGGATTTTTCCAGTTCTTTTGCCAAATGTCCGCAAAGCACCAGTAGATTCTTGTCACCGTCATTATAAAGAATAGGGAATTTTTCAGTGAGATAGCGGGCTACATCCTCTGTGTTGTAAAGCAGCTCATCAGTGGATATAACCAGATTCATCATAAATTCCAGAGTCATATCTGTAGAATTGGCAAAAAATGCCTTTATAACATCTGCAGGAACTCTGGCCAGCTCGCCATTGTATGAGGCTACGCCCTTGTCAATAGGCTCCTCATCTTTAAAGGAGGTCAGATTGGTCATGGCAGGTATTACAGTAACTCCTACTCCACCGTTCTGGCAGGATTTTGTGTACTGCGAAAAGCTTCTCTGCAGCATATCACATATATCGTCAGCCAGTATATGCAGCTCTTTATTGATAGCGTATACATCTGAATAAAACTTGGCCAAAGAGCCAATCATCAGCCCTTTATAGTCACGATTTGTATTAAGGGCCACCTCTTTCAGGCTGTCCACATCCGCTACCGGGAAAGGATAAAGCATAGTATTCTCTTCACACACATAGTCCATTTTATAGCGACCACCGACAGAGTCTACAATGCCTATAAAGCTTCCCTGCGAAGCATACACTTTTATTGACGCATTGCTGCAACGCACCTTGCCCTTTACCACTGCACAAATGCAGTATACAGGCTCATTTTCCCCAAAAATCACAGTGCCTGCAGGTATAGTGTTTGTTTCCCCAATCTTAAGCATATATCCCATTACCCTACTCCTTGTTAATAATAAGTTTACGTGCTTTCTCTTCTTTATTTCTGACTCTTAACTCTTTAAAAAACTCTGTCAATAAACTGCTGCATTCACTTTCCAGTACCCCTTGCTCCATTTCCACCTGATGATTAAATGCATCATTCTGCAGAATATTAATAATGGTACCGGCGCTACCCGACTTGGGGCTCATAC